>CAYMVB010000077.1:0-34167 GCA_964393665.1 uncultured Desulfobacteraceae bacterium
TTGAGCTTGATAAAATAACTGGCTTGTTGTGGTTTGGCGTATAAGATTTTCATTTCAAAATCCCCATAACAGACCAAAATATAAACCAGCATCAACCATTCTTTACCCATTTTTTTACCATCTCAGACTTCTGCCGAGCTTTTTCCATTACATCTTCTATGTCTATGGTCAAAAGCCTTCTATTTTCCATGACAATGCGGCCATGTATAACAGAGTCTTTAACATCATGGCCGTTTGCAGCATACACAATATGAGAATAAGGATTATACAGAGGCGTAAGGTGAGGTTTATTTAAATCAATGACAATAATGTCTGCCTTTTTACCCACTATCAAGGAACCAATCTTTTTTCCCAAACCAAGCACTTTGGCACCATGTATTGTTGCCATAGTAATAATAGTCTTGGCATTCATAACCGTAGGGTCAAGCTTGTTTACCTTATGAAGTTTTGCAGCCATATCCATCTCACCAAACATATCAAGGTTATTGTTGGAGGCACATCCATCCGTACCGAGCCCTACGTTTATACCCCTGGCAATCATTTCAGGTACTGGCGCAATGCCTGAAGCGAGTTTCATGTTGCTTTCAGGATTATGAACGACATTCACGTTATTTTCCGATAACAATTCTATCTCTGATTCGTTTATATGGACGCAGTGATCTAAAATGAGATGGGGGCCTAAAAGCCCCAAATCCTTTAAATACTGGACAGGCCTTTTCCCAAATTTAGCTTCTACCTCTTTTACCTCATGCGTTGTCTCAGCCAAATGAAGTATTAATGGAACCCCTCTTTCAAGGGCTAATTCATTAGCCCTTGATAAAAGATCTCCGCTGCAGGTAAATATAGAGTGTGGTTCCACCGCTATTTTGATGGTAGGATCATATTTCCATTTGTTTATTAAGTTCTCCGTATATCTAAATCCATTCACTAAATCGCCGTAATTCGGTGATGGAAAATCATAAAGCACTTCACCGGCTATACATCTGATACCAGCCTCTTTGGCGGCCTTTACCACCTCTTCCTCAAATAAGTACATATCACAAAATGTCGTTGTGCCTGTCATTATCATCTCGGCGCATGCCAGCATCGTACCTGTCCTCACAAAATCTTCATCCATACTTTTTTCAACAGGGAAAATATATCCGTTTAGCCATTCCATAAGTGGAAGATCGTCAGCTAAGCCTCTGAAAAGAGTCATAGCTGCATGGGTGTGACTATTGATAAGCCCGGGAAGTATGAGACCCCTCTGTGCATCTATCTTTTTTCCTGCCTGTACCGCTTCTTTATCCTTCTCCCCAATATAGCTTATTTTATCCCCTGTTATACATAAAAGGCCGTCTGGTATAACGGTATAATTTTCATCCATCGTTAGTATCATTCCATTGTGTATCAAAATATCAGCTTTAATCATATTTATAGCCCTTTTATTATTGAGGCGAACAACCTTGCTAACTGAGAAGACGCTTTGCCAGCAGTGGACATTACCTCTTCAATGGATGTGTGATGCATACAATCCGGAATATTCACATTCGTTATAGCCAAAACAGCCAGTACCCTCAGGCCGGAATGAACTGCCTCTATAACCTCATTAACTGTTGACATGCCTATTGCATCACAGCCTATGTTTCTAAAAAACCTTGTCTCTGCCGGGGTCTCGAAACTTGGGCCTGTTATGCCGATATACACGCCACTGTTAATTTTGATCCCTTGCCGTATGGCATTTTCTCTTGCCAGCGATATGAGGCCCCTATCATAGGCTTGAGACATGTCTGGGAATCTCGATCCAGAGTCCTCTTCATTTCTGCCTATTAAGGGGTTATTTCCCGTTAAATTAATATGATCCAGCACGAGCATTAAATCACCTGGTTTGAACTGCGGATTCAACCCACCCGCAGCGCTTGAAATAAAAAGATATTGAATGCCCAGGGAGGCCATAACCCTTATTGGCAAGGTAATCTCAGTGATGGTGTATCCCTCATAAATATGAAATCTTCCATTCATAACTATTATATTTTTCTCATTTACAGTGCCGTAGCGAAGCAGACCCCCATGCCCTGGAACCGTTGATTGTGGAAAGTCAGGTATATCTCTGTAAGAGATCTCGCTTTGAATATCTATAAAATTCGCAACTGAATCAAGCCCTGTTCCTGTTATCATTCCAACAAGTGGTTTTTCCTTTATCCTCTCTTTTATAAAATCGACAATACCGTATACATCTTTGATCATGTATTTTTCCCAGCTATAGTTACGTTACTCGCTTATAAGAATCGTACATGCAGAACCTTTTATGCCCTTTTATGTTTTCGTCTTGTGTTCGCATAGAATATTTTTTCCCGTTGTTACTATCTATTTAAATGAGCGGGGCGTTAAAGTCAACACTGTTTGACGCCGCGAAATGATATAAAAAAGATAAAAAGGCAATTTATTACATGTAGGGTAGATAGTATTATTTTCTCCTTGACCCTCAGGCTATGTAAAATTACTATGCATAGGCGCATTTTATTAGAATTATTATTATTACGGTAGGATTCTTATTCATCAATCTTAGATAAACGGTCTTTTTTTATGTCTTCTTTACTAACAGATCTTTCGAAGCCGGATAATCTCCCAGATGAAACAGCTCAGGTATCCGTCGTTCAGACACACATATCTTTTGTTTTTATAGCGGATGATTTTGTATATAAGGTAAAAAAGCCGGTAAACTTAGGTTTTTTAGATTTTTCTACATTAAAGAAAAGAAGGTACTATTGCCAACAGGAAATTATTTTAAATAGGCGGTTATCTGAAGGTGTTTACATAGACGTATTGCCCATAAAACGTACGAGAAATACCTATATCATGGGAGAAGGGAAGGGCAGGGTTGTAGAATATGCGGTTAAGATGAGAAGGCTTCCCGATGAAATGCTTATGAAGTCTCTATTTATCAAAGGGAAACTTAAAGATGAGCATCTTAAAAAAGTTGCCATGGTACTCTCAGATTTTCATTCAACCGCTCGATATTCAAATGAAATAAGTAACTATGGGAAGCCAGAGCTACTCAGGGTTAATACTGACGAAAATTTTGCACAAACAGAAAAATATATTGGAAGAACTATTAAAAAAAATGATTTTTCTTCTATTTTATCATGGACGGAAAATTATTATAAATCAAATACGGGGCTTTTTCTTGATAGAATTAAGCAAAAGAAAATACGTGACTGCCATGGTGATCTTCATATGGAGCATGTGTACCTCACAGAGGGCAGTCCTATAATTGATTGTATTGAGTTTAATGACAGATTCCGTTATACTGATATTATCTGTGATATCTCATTTCTTTTGATGGATCTCGAGTATCATGGTGCGTATGAATTCTCTAAAAAACTTTGGCAATTTTATAATGAGTCAGGGATTGAATCTGGGATAGAATCATTGGTCACATTTTATAAAGTTTACAGGGCTTATGTAAGGGGCAAGGTAAACAGCTTTCAGCTTGATGATGACCATATCGACGAAGAAAAAAAGGGGGAGGCTACAGAACTATCAAAAAAATATTTTGAACTAGCCAGATCATACATAGGTTAAAGGAATGATTTAAAAAAAATATCGAAACGTAGACAGTACGATTATTACCTGCGTATGTTTTATTCACTCGTGCTTATTTATTTTGGAAAATCAGACGATTATGAGGGAAAATTTTTTAGATTTTATGCAAAGGGAATTAAATCCAGATACCTTGCTTATTGCCTGCGGTCTGCCTGCTTCTTATAAAACAGAAACTACTGAGGTGATAGCTGAGTTAAAGGGTTTTGAAATATTAAGAACAGACATGATCAGGATTAATGTGTTGAAAAATGAGGATATTTTTGACGAAAAGGTAGCCTCTAATATGGAAAAAAGAGAACGTGTTTATGACGAAATGTTTAAAAGGGCCGATGAGCTGGCAGCTAAACGTCACGGGCTGATCTTGGATGCCACCTTTATTACACAGTCTCTCAGAAACAGGGCCGCAAGCATAGCGGCAAAGTATGGCAAGGACTTTGTCATTCAGGAAACTACATGCCCAAGGGAGGTATCCTTACGCAGAATATCAAAGAGAACGAAAGAAAACTATGAATCAAATGCACTTACTGAGCAGGCTTATTTAAATAACAAAAATAGATTTGAAGCAGTTCATTTAGATGAGCTTAAAGGCCTTTATCCCACGTTACATAGTATGCATGTGATTGTGGATACAACATCAGATTTATCAGTTGAGTGGATCGTAATTGCTAAAGAAATAAGATAGATTTCAGGATACAGGAAGCGGAACTAATTTGAACGATAGGCGAGAGTTTTATAAGTATGATAACCAGTTGTGCTGCCATTTTTAATAATAAATAAGAAAAGATTGGTTAAAAAAATATGATGGTCCGGTTTAAATCTGTAGGAATTATTTATAAACATGATTTTGAAGACGCGAGGCGTGAATGTCAAAGACTAAAGGCATGGTTTGAGACAATCGGCATGAACGTTTTTACAGAGGAGATGTCCTCAAAGGCCCTTCTAAGCCAATGTTTTGAAGAGGATACCAGTATTCCCGGAGATGTTGATTTTGTAGTTGTATTGGGTGGAGATGGCACCCTGCTTGGAGCCGCACGGAAGATAGGAAGATACGGTATTCCCATTTTAGGTGTAAACCTAGGCGGTCTGGGCTTCATAACAGAGGTTTCATTAACCAATCTCTACAAGGATATAAAAACAATTATAGAGGGTGAAAAATTACTATTTGAAAACAGGCTCATGCTTGAGGCAAGGGTTTTGAGAATGGGTCAGGAAAAATGTGTATTTTCAGTACTCAATGATGTTGTTGTAAACAAGGCAGCCCTGGCAAGAATAATTGACCTGAGGGTCTCTATAAATGATACGTTTCTTACTACCTTCAAGGCAGATGGTCTTATTATTTCATCACCTACTGGGTCAACTGCATATAACCTATCGGCTGGAGGGCCTATACTTCACCCCAACTTAGAGGCATTGATTTTAACCCCTATATGCCCATTTACACTGGCTCACAGACCTCTAATTCTTCCAGATACGGCAACTATTGAGATTACGGTCGGCCAAAACAGTGAGGAGGTTACACTTACATTCGATGGTCAAGTTGGCTTCAATTTTATGCATAAGGACAGGTTATTTATTTCAAAATCAAACAAGAAATTAAAACTAATAAAATCCCCAAGCCAGGACTATTTTGAAATCTTAAGGACAAAGCTTAAGTGGGGGGAGTCCTCTTATAATAATGGAAACCAGTAGAATTATCGTATGCATACCGAAAGAAGATATCTGTTATTTTCAATGGATAATTGAATCTTATGATGGCATGGCAAATATGAGCACTATTGATCCAGCAAAGGGAGAGGTGCAAATATCCGTAACCCCCGATTGTAAAGAAGAAATACTATCGCTTATCAAGTACCTTAAGGAGGAGGAAAGAATACATGTCGGCAAAGAAAGATTTATTTAGAAGGCCTACGGGAGTTTTGGTAGTCGTTATTCTTACATTTTTATTGTTGGGCATGGGGTCATTTAACGAGGGTGCTATTGACAGTATTCCTGTGCCTGATGAAAATTTTTCGGCTAAAATCACTGATCAGCTTGATGCATCTTTTGATATTACTCACTTCAGCCTTGATGGCAAAACCCTTTTGTCAGGTAAACGTGGCGAAGGCACAGTTTCTATTCCATGTGGTAATATCAATTCTATAGATTTTATTAAAAAAGGCAAGGATCTGTTTGCCTCTATACGTATAAAAAGTGGAGAAAGAATAGAACTAAAAATCAATAATACTGCTACCATTTATGGTAAGCTTTCTTACGGATATTTTTCTATAAATATTGGTGAGGTAAAAAAAATAGTTATTAATTAAAACGCAAGAAAGGCTATGTGATTTGGCCCATTCATTTTACATAAAAACCTTTGGCTGTCAGATGAATATGTACGATTCTGAGACCATGTGCAAGATTTTGCTCAATAAAGGTTATACGCAGGCAAGTAACCTAAATACTGCTGATATCATTCTTATTAATACATGTGCGGTCAGAGAAAAGGCTGAGGAAAAGGCGTTGAGTATTGTTGGCCGGCTGGCCGATTTAAAGAAAAAGAAGCCGGATATTATTACAGGTATACTTGGATGTGTGGCTCAGGAAAGGGGGTCAAATCTTTTTAAACGATTTCCTTTTCTTGACCTTATTTTAGGACCACGAAACATACATAGCATAGATACATTCATTTCTAAGGTAGAGGATGGCGGAGGCAGGGTTTTCTCTGCCGATCTGAGTGACAAGATGATGTCCTTTACCAAAAATAATGGCTATGTAAAGGGCAGGGCATCTAGCTTTTTAAAAATTATGGAGGGGTGTGATAATTTTTGCTCTTACTGCATTGTTCCTTTTGTAAGGGGAAGGGAGTTCAGCTTACCGGCCCGGGAGATTATTGCTGAGGCCGAAGATTTGATAAGCCAGGGTGTACAGGAACTTACCCTCATAGGCCAAAATGTAAATTCATATAATGTTAAAAATAAAGCACGGCCAACATTTCCTGAGTTGCTTAAGAAACTCGATGAAATCAAAGGCCTGAAAAGACTGCGCTTTGTTACCTCTCACCCAAAGGATCTTTCCGATGACTTGATAGCATCTTTCGGTAGGCTCAGAAGCCTTTGCACGCATATTCATCTTCCTTTTCAATCCGGCTCAAATAAAATACTTAAACGTATGAACAGAGGCTATACAAGGGATAGCTATAGTGATTTGATAAGGGCTTTACGGGAGGTAAAACCCGATATAGCGATTACGAGTGATGTTATCGTGGGCTTCCCTGGAGAAGATAGTCAGGATTTCGAGGACACGCTAAAACTGGTAGAAGATATACGATTTGACAACCTTTTCTCTTTTAAATATTCACAAAGATCGGGAACCAGGGCAATACAGTTAAATAATAAAGTTGGAGATGAAGAAAAACAAAGGCGTTTATCAATACTTCAAGAAAGACAGAGGGAAATAACCCTGTCAAAAAACCAGGCACTTGAGGGTAAAATACTGGAAATTTTGGTAGAAGGGCCTGCTAAAAAAGGGTATAATTACCTGGAGGGCAGAACATCAGGCAACAAGGTTGTTAATTTTCCTTCAGATATTAATGTAACAGGCCGATTAGTGAATGTAAAAATAAACAATGGCTTTCAAAATTCTCTCTTTGGTGAGTTAATCAAAAATTAATTAAAAAAGCATGAAAAAAAATAACGAATACTCCAGGGAGCATATTTTAATCGTTGATGATGAGCCCGATATCCGTATGTCTTTAACCGATCTATTATCAGAAAGGGGTTTTACAACAGATATAGCTGAAAATGGAAAAGCCGCATTACATAAAATACGGAAAAATTTCTATACATTCCTTCTCACTGACATAACAATGCCAGAGCTCAATGGAATTGATTTGATAAAAACAGTTAAAAGGGAGAAATGTGAAATTAGCATAATAGCAATGACAGGCTATGACAAAAATTTTACCTATATGGATGTGGTGAATGCCGGAGCCAATGACTTCTTGATCAAACCCTTTAAGGTAGATGAAATTGAGGCGAAGATAAAAAGAATTATCATTGAGAGGGATATTAGGGAAAAATTAGCTAGATTATCAATAACAGATAGCCTCACAAGACTCTTTAACCAAAGACACTTTAATTACAAACTCAAAGAAGAGGTCAAGAGGGCAAAACGCCAAAACCGGCCCTTATCGCTTGCACTTCTGGACCTGGATAATTTTAAGGAATATAATGATAAGCTTGGTCATCTTGAGGGAGACAACATGCTTTCAAGGGCTGGCAAGTTAATCCTTTCACATATAAGAGAAAATGTTGATGTTGCCTTCAGGTATGGGGGGGATGAGTTTGCCGTTATTTTAGTTGACGCGGACAGAAATACAGCAAACTATATACGAGATAGACTTGAAAAAGGCTTTGAAGATGGATGTGATGTAAAGGCAAGTATAGGCATTGCAACATACTCGAAGGAGATGGACGTAAAAGAATTTATAGCCCTTGCCGATACAAATTTATATAAGGCAAAGAAGGAGAAGAAATAAATGAGATACTAATTGTGTCTGATAATATATATTATGTAAACCTTAAGAAAATATCTCATTTTATCTCTTTAAAATAAAAAATGGGTTGACTTTACTTGTTTTATATATGATTATGCCACGTCCCTGTTAAATTTTATGGAGGTTTCCAGTTATATGAGTAGCGTCGTAAAGAAAAGAAGAAAAAAAATAAAAAAACATAAGTATAGAAAACTTTTGAAATCAATGCGTCATAAAAATAAGACATAAGTCTATATAAAAAATAAGGGAGGCTCTTAGAGTCTCCCTTGTTTCTCAAAATATAATTCTGTAAGTTTTTGAAATTTTCTCTTAATGAACTCTCCCTGCAGCAGAGTTGCGAGGAATTCTTTCAATTAAAATAAATTGGAAGGATTGGAAATTTTATTCATACCATCCACTACCAGTCTTTTTTCCAAGCTTTCCTGCCCTAACCATTGTCTTTAAAAGATTTGGTGAAACCCACTTGCTTTCCTTGTTAAGTTCCTTATAAAAATACTCACTTACAAAATATGCTATATCAATGCCCGTTAAATCCATGAGCTCAAATGGGCCCATAGGGTAATTTAGACCATTCTTTACAGCCTTATCAACATCTTCTATAGATGCAATGCCTTCTTCAACAATTTTTATAGCCTCAATCATGTGGGGGATCATTATCCTGTTTACTATAAAGCCTGGAGAATCCTTTTTGACCTCAACGGTTATCTTCCCCATTTTTTGAGCTAATTCGGTTGTTACTTTTATTGTTTCGTCACTTGTTGAATAACCCCTTATAATTTCAACTAATTTCATTAGTGGAACAGGGTTGAAAAAATGCATTCCGCATATTTTTTCAGGCCTTTTCGTGCTCGCTGCTATTTCTGTTATCGACATTGACGAGGTGTTTGTTGAAAGGATAACATCAGGTTTACATAATTCATCAAGCTCCTTGAAAACGCTTTTTTTCAGGTCCAAATCCTCTATAACAGCCTCCACAACAAAATCGACATCCTTAAGGTCGGCCATATCTGTCGTGCCTTTTATACGACCCAGGATCGTGTCTTTCTCTTTCTGCTCAAGTTTACCTTTCTCTACGCTTTTAGTTAAGAAGCCATCAATTTTTTTTAGACCACTATCCACAAACCTCATTTCAACATCTCTCATCACAACATCGCATCCAATTTGCGCGGCTAACTGAGCAATACCATTACCCATTGTTCCTGCCCCAATAACACCAATTTTTTTTATTTCCATAATTCCTCCTTTCATAATTCAATAAATAGATAAAACATTTTATAGATAATTAAAACGTAAACCAAAAACCAGGCTGCTTTTTTGCTAACATATGTATATATCGTTAACAATGCAAATAAATAAATCAAACCAGGCCAGCTTATTTGAAATAAGCTTGCTTGATCTAATCTTGGGCCATCTTCCTTACCCTGTTATCAAGGTATTCAGAAAGATTGGCAGAATTTTCAGGCGACCACCCAAAGGATTGCTTCCATACGTCATCACTTTCCATACAAAGATACATGCCTAAATCATTGTGCCATTTGTTTAATCGTTCTGATAGCTTAGAATACATTTCGATTCTAATAGGTTTAAAATATCTCATTTTACCATCAAGTCCTGGCACAAACTCTCCATTAAATATGTTTGTATTGGGAAACCTTGACTTAATATCCCATTTAAGTTGAGGCATATACCTAAAAGAACCCATACTAATCCATATAATGGACTCAGGGTTTATGTATTTTTCAAGCAATCTGACTACGCCGTAATATTCATCCTCCCACCCATCATATTGTATGAGCGGGTCGAAATGAAATGCAAGCAAAAAACCAGCCTCCTGGCATTTTTTCGCCGCTAATATTCTGCTCTTTAGGTTGGCAGTCATTAATTCCTCTTTTTCTACTATTTTTTGTGTGTTTAATGACCATGCCATTACAATCCTTTTCCTATAATCACCTTTAATAATATTGCTTATACAGGTGGTCTTTGTTTTTAACTCCAAAATAGTATTCTGTCTTGAAGAGAAAAATGGAAGGAGAAAATCAGACCACCCTGTAATGTGGTCAAGGGCTAGGCTGTCTGTAAACTCACCGGTTCCTATTCTAAAAATTTTCTCAGGTTTGCTATCGATATATTCACCTATAACGCCCAGTTGCTCTTTTATATTAGTGAAAATTCTCAATGATGGCTGATTAACATAAGATTGTAGGAAACAATAACTGCAGTCCATTGGGCAATTCACGCCGACATGTAAAATTTTGTAGCCGCAGCATATATACCGTTTTGTGCCCGGGCAAGGCTTCAAAAATTCACCATTAAAATGAGTAAGCCTGAGGGATTTCTTGTCCATGAAATCTTGGCAGTCTATTAAGGCAAGGTCATCGGGTTCAACCCTAGTAATTTTTACACCCGGAAGTCTTTGCGTTATCTTTTTTGTAAGAACGTCAGATTCTGCATTTCCTTCAGCTAAAATTCTCGTAATGTTAAATCTTCTCACGTATCTCCCCTGCCCTTCCAAAAATTAGGTACCTCTGATAACTCTGCTAATTTATGTAATTTGTTGATCTTGTCAGTAAGCTCCTCACCACGTGAAAAATCTATTTCAAGCCGGTAATTGACACCTTCGAAGAAAGGCGGAGAGATTACGTTGACTCCCGATGGTAGAGAAAGTCGATCAAGGCCGTTTTTAAAGGCCATGTGTGCCTCTGAGAGCAATGGGAAACGTCTATTTTTTAATACCGCTGTTATTGCCTTTACTTTTTGTGGTTTATTCATATTGGTATCTGCTACTATTTCTTGTACATCGCTGCTGTTAATTATATCTGTTATTACTTGCCCTTCCCTTCTGGAAATTTCTTCTAAATATTGAAAGAGTTGTACCTGTTGATTAATACTGAACTTCAAGGAATTGAAAAGGCTACTTATGCCTAAACGGCTTTCCCTATCAATATTTGCCATAAGGCCTGCAACCTTTAGTGATACTGCGTTTCTTGCAACCGAAACCTTAACTATTTCCTCTAACATATTTAAATTAAGATATAATAGCAGGCTATGCCTGTTCGCAGGTATCGTAAGTAGCGGCAAATATTTTTCTATAATTTCTTCCTTCTTTAAAAAATTAACCAGCCTATCCAGTATCATAGCCTTTTCAATGCTATTGAATTCGCGATGCAGGAGGTTATCGTCCAGGTTAAACAACAGGGCATCGTGCTCGGTAAAACTATCTGGTAACACGTTGCATTCCGCACCCTTCCATCCAAGCTCATGTGCTGCCAGCAATCTTTTATAGCCTGTTACTACAGAGTATGAGTTGTCCAGATTTTTTATAAGATACGGGGGGTTTATAATGCCATATTTTGAAATAGATTTTTTAAGTATCTCAAGGTCAAAGTCAAAGCTCATACAAAATGGGCCATCAGGCAGCAAATTGACCTCCGGGATGTTTATTCTTACATTATGAGCCTTTATTGGTCTTGTTTCCATAAAAATTACCTTCAAAATAGTGAATATGAAAATGATAGGCTATGCTTTTCATACTACACGATATTTGTCAATATGATTTAAGCCCACTACAAAAAGTAAAATAATTCAATAGGATAAAAAAACAGACAAGATATGCTCGTTACTGCTTTTTTTGTGAAAGGGCCCTGCTAACAGTTCGTGTATACCTGCGGATGGACATCGGGCAGTTAGATGGGAGAAACAATTACCTCACGTTCTATGATAGGTTAAAAAAAGTGTTTTAAAAGGGGCATTAAAACGTTATGGAAAAATTACAACGACATACACGCGCCTTTAAAAAAGCACCCAAAAAAGTTTTCATGCAGCTACCCTCATTTCATCGTGTTTTACGATACTTTTTTCATATATAAAGACAAAACAACCAAGGATTATTCCTATACCTATTTTTATTGGGTCATTCGTAAAACAAAGTAATGCTCCTGCAACCAGTATGATTCTCATGCCTGCACCGAGACTTTTTACTAAATAGCCCATAGTTCCTGCTGCAATCATATAGACGCCCACTGTTGCAGTGGTAACGGAAAAGATAATGTTTGGCACTGATCCCAATAATAAAAGTGACGTGTTAAAAATGAACATAAAGGGCAGGATATATTTTACAATAGCAAGCCTTACAGATATCCATGCAGTTTCCAGCCAATCTGCCTCCGCTATGCCTGCGGCTACAAACACCCCAGGGCAGACCGGTGGTGTAAGGACTGATAGGATCGCAAAGTAAAGCACAAACATATGGGTCGCAACAGGGTTAAACCCCATTTGTATAAGGGATGGCGCAACAACAGCCGCACTCAATAGATATGCCGCAGGAGTAGGAACCCCCATTCCCAGCATAAGTGCCACGATGGCCGCAAGACCTAAAGCAAGAAATGTGTTGCTGCCGCTAAGGCCAATTATAATTTCAGAGATATTCACTCCAATGCCTGTTAGGGTAATAAGGGAGACAATTATATTAGCACAGACCAAAAGTGGGACGATTTTTATAAGTGACCTGCCGACATTATCCATGCCTTTTATAAGGTTTAATGCCCTTTTTCTTATCTCAGATAAGCTAAAGGTCGAAAATACATGGAGTATTGAAAGAACTGCAATTGCCCAGAAAGCTGATGTTTCCGGTGTATATCCCTTCACCATCAATGCAATAAGAAGTATGACAGGTATTACTAATGGTATAGAGCGGGATGGCCGTAATATTTCAGCCAGGCGCTTGATATAACCGTCTGGGACTCTTTCAAGATTGCGCCTGGCACTTTCAAAGTGTATGGCAAAAAAGACGGATGTAAAAAATAAATAGGCTGGGATCAACGCACATATTGCAACTTGAATGTATGATATTTCAAGAAGCTCTGCCATTAAAAAGGCTGCGGAACCCATTATAGGAGGAGTTATCTGCCCACCCGCAGATGCTGTGGCTTCAACTCCTGCCGAGAATTCATTTCCATATTTTAATTTTTTCATGAGAGGGATTGTAAAATTTCCCGTTGTGGCAGTATTTGCTACGGCGGACCCTGAAAGCATTCCAAAGAATGCACTAACTACTACTGAAACCTTTGCGGCGCCCCCAAAAAACTTTCCCGTAAAACGCAGCGCTAAATCCATAAATGTGTTACCAGCACCAGTGGAAAGTAAAAATCCTCCAAATATAATAAATATAGCAACAATAGTAGAAGATACCCCTGTTACAAATCCCCAAAGTCCCTGGTCACTTAAATACATAACCTGGATGATATGTTTCATGCTAAAGCCTCTGTGACCCCAGTAAGAAAAATAATCACCTATTACTGGTATGTCCGGAATGTATTGGCCAAAGAGTGCATAAAAGAGAAAGAGCAGGGTTAACACGGGAAAGATTATTCCTATTGTTCTTCGCCCTGCCTCCAATGCAAGAATAAACGCTGCTGTTCCCAGAAATAACTGTAAATTTGTTGATTCAGCAGGATGCTCCATTATCCAGTCATAATTAAAAAGAATATAGCCACATGATACAATAGCCGTTATAATTAAAAGAATGTCTATACCAAGGAGCACAGAGGGCCACAGGCCTTTGCCCTTTTTTTTCATAAACCCCATCAGGGAAAATGTAAGAATCAAGGCAAAACCTACATGTACTGCTCTTTGCTTTAAGTTCGGCAATGGACCGGCAAAGCCAGTGTAAATATGAAACATGACAAACAGTATAGCTACTGCACTAAGGATAATTCTCCATGTTCCATTAAGATTGTGCTGGTCTGATTTTGTGCTATGTTCTGCTACTTCACTTTGGTTAGTTTCAAGGGACATGTTTTTAACTCAAAGTTCCTTCTAAGATAAATGGTAACGGTTTTTGATCTTTAATGAAAAAACACAGTAAAGACTTAGCTAACAAATTTAAGGGGCAGCCCTTACTGTGTTTTTCAGGTATTGTTATCTCGCCTCCGGAGGTATTGCTACTGCAGGTATATTTTTTGCTCCAAGTTCAGAATATGCCCTGAGCGCACCTTTATGAAGGGGGATAAGTGTCAGATCTGCAGGATCCTGAACGAGATCAAGCTCTTTGAATGCCGGCCATGCAGATATCTGGAATTCCTTGCCTTTTATGATTGCATGAACTAACTTATAGGCAAGGTCATCGTTTAGTCCCTTATCACACATCACTCCTATAGGCCTCCCCCACATTGTATATGCCGGCTGATTGGGCATAGCCTTTATCCCACCTTCCGGAACAGTAATAAATGAAATGTAGGGGATTTCAGCTAAAATTTTCTCAGTGTGCTCTTTTGTTAGCGGGATAAGTCGCAACTTCGTAAGTGTCATTATATCTAACGTTGATGAGTCAATCTGGGTTCCTATCCCTGTTTTTACATAACCTACGATTCTGTTGTCTTTTATTGCCTTAACAGCATCGGATACTGCACCGATATGATAATCAGGTTTTACTCCCAGAATATTAAATATCTGTTTTGTCGTAGCCTCTGAAGCGGAGCCTCTAATTCCAGGATTGAATTTTTTACCGTTAAGGTCTTCAAGTTTTTTAACGCCACTATCTTCTCTGACCACAATAAAATCTATGCCCACTGCATAGAGCCACAGTAATCTTAAATCCGGTAAAGGATTATCCTTCCACCTTGACAAACCCTGCCATGCTTCATACATAATTTTCATAGAGCAAATGCCCATATCGATTTCCTTGGCTTTAACCCTCGTGAGGTTGTCCACGCTTGCTCCTGTCTCAACAACATTTACCTTTACATCTGGTGTATATTTATTTATCGCTTTTGCGGCGCCAACAACATATGCGTAGTGACTTGACGCTGCTGAACTTGCCCCAAAAAATAAATATGCCTTTTTCGCCTCAGACGTCACTGGTAATGTTAGAATTAACAATGCGATAAAGACAAAAAAGAATCCTCTATATTTTTTCATGTATCTTCCTCCTTAAAGTAACAAGGTTTTAAATCACAGTTCTGCAATACAAGCTATGATAGGTAAGTACGAAATTTACCGTAATGATTCTTTTACCTCTATTTGCAGTTTATTTGGTTTCGTTTTTTTCCAGGTATTTACGTTAAATGTATAATTTTCCCCTGCAGGAACCAAATTTGGCTGGCCTTTTTTTCCTGATGCGGTAAATTGTGGCACTTGATCATCGGCCTGAACAGCCAAATAAAAGGGCTTATCTTTGCCGGATATATTTTTTATAGTTACATATACATAATAATTTCCCTTTTCATCTGCTTTACACTCAACTTTCTCTATCTTAGCGCTATCCACACTTTTTTTCTTGATGCCAGTTGAAAAAGCACTACAGGATACCAGTAAAAAAATCAGTATCAAAGGAAACGCACGCAATCTTTTCATATTTTTCTCCTTGATTTAAGTTAATTGAATTTAAATCGACCTATGTAATTATCGTATTACCAGATTATTAATTGACGAGGAAATTTATTCAGGATTTCAAAGCCTTCCTCATTAACAAGCACCATATCACCAATAACTCCTGCTGCCTCATTTGGAATAAAAAGATTAGGGTGAAGCTCAAAAAGCATTCCGTTTTGAATTTTAATGGGCGATTTGTTTTGTTCTTGTTTCTCGATATCTATATTTTTTAACAAATACGGGTTTGGAAAGGCATCTGAGAGAATTGGATCATTATAGTCAAGACCCAGGCTATGACCTGTTTTTAGCCAATACCAATCAAGGTCTCTTACATCAGGATAATATTTTCTTAATACATTGTCAGATGCCCTCCAAACTTCATTAAGGTCTAATCCAGGCTTCATGCAGTTCAATGCCGCTTCTTCCATCTCCAGAACAATAGTAAACACCCGTAATTGGTCTTTATTAGGGCCCCCAATAGTGCCTGTCCTTATCGTGTGCCCCCAATGCCCTTCGTACATAATAAAAAGTGCTATGAGCACTTGATCGCCCTTTTGCGGCACCCTGTTGCATTCCCTTCTTGCATATCGTGGCCTATCTGCAACTGGCCTGATGCTCAAAAAGGTTGAGGCGTGTTCACAGCCCTCATATTTTGCAGTGTGTTCCAGGTCAGCCTGAAGCTGGTAAACCTTTTTACCCTTCCCTATCTCCCTCGTAAGAGTCTCAAGCATTGCGTCACAGATTTCAGCCGCACGCTGGTGAAAAATAATCTGAATGGTATCTTTAATAATTCTCTGTTCATCTATAATTTTGCTTGCTTCAATTAATTCTATACCCTCTGCATCCTCTCGCAACCTATCATAGACAGGTGCTGGTGTCTCATCGCGGCCGATATAACCGATTTTTTTATTTTTTGAAAAAAGAGAATGAACACCTGTTATTATTTCCTGGCCTAATTTTGCCTGTGGGGTAACTCGGATATCGTCAAACCATAGTGTTTCCTTGGCATACAGTTGAGCAGATCGCATGGTAACTAATAGTATAGGGTCTTTTTCCGGTACCACGATCAGTACAGACGGTAAATTTCTTCCATCCCACCCACAAAGATAGCGTATGTATCCATGAGTACGGCTGCCATTACCCAGCATGCTTCCTGTAGAATATATAACAAGGCCTTGAAGATTACGGCTCTGCATTTTTTCAGCGGTATTCTTCAAGCGTTCCTTAAATATTGAATTTGGTATTTTCAAAATAACATCCTTAGGTAAAGAACTAGCGGTTATTCTAAAAACGTTCGATCAGGGTTATCCGTGTCAAAGGCAGGGGCATATATAGAGAGGATAATGCAAGCAAATCTCAATGCATGGGGGGTTCCTTTTGGGACAAAAAAAACATCGCCTTTTTTGAGGATTTTCTTCTCATCTCCAATGACTACCTCGCCTTCGCCATCCAGCAATTGTATAATTTCATCGTGATCTTTATGAATATGTAATGGGATACCATGTACACTGTCCGCCATCTGTACCGCATTTAATGTACAGTGCTCACCATGGTGGAGAAATGTATAGTTAATATTGTGCTTTTCATCCCTCCCATCCTCTGCCTTGCGGGCCTTTTCTAAAACCTCTGAGGCTGACCAAAAATTATCTGCCATATCTAAAAATCATCTCCTTTCAATAACATATCGTAACTATTAAACGAGTATCTATTGCACTAACCCCCAATCTAATTAAGCATTAATTTAGGAAGCCATAAGGTTAATTGAGGGAATATATATAATAATATCAAAGTCGGTAATTCAATAAATAGATAAGGAACAACTCCTTTTATTATATCACCGTCTGTAACCTCCGGAGGGGCAACACCTTTTAGAAAAAATATATTATATGCAAATGGTGGCGTTATATATGACATCTTTAAGACAACGCAAAAAAGCAACGCAAACCATACGGGCTCGGCACCTATTGTTTTAAGTATGGGAACAAATATAGGAACTATTACTAATAGTATGCCAATCCAATCCATAAACATACCTAAAACGAAAACCAGCATCAGCATAATCATGATTGAAACAAGCTTATTGCCTCCACTAATACCAAAGATAAATGCTTCTATCACATCCGCGCCGCCTAAAGCCATAAACGATGTAGTAAAAAATCCGGCAAGCAACATGATCATAAATACCATGCCGCAGGTTTTTGCAAGGGTGAGAAGTGCCTTTTGCATGGTTTCAAAATTTAAATGGCCATAAAAGGCAGTCAGGATTACCGAGATAAAGGCTCCGACACCGGCTGCTTCAGTAGGGGAGGCAATTCCTGCGAATATTGAACCGAGGACGCCCAGAATAAGGGCTACAGGAGGAAAAAGATCTCTAATTATTAAAAAAAGGATCGTGCCCTTTGCTACCTCTTTTCGAGTCTCAGGAGGTAATGGTGGGCCTAGCTTCGGATTGATTGCACATCTTATAGCGATATAGGTCAAATAGGATAACCCTAATATGAGGCCGGGTATTACCGCTGCTATAAAAAGACGAGCAATTCCAATTCCTGAAGCAGGCCCGTACAAAATCAGCATTATGCTGGGCGGGATAATAACCCCTAAGCCACCTCCTCCTGCGATACATCCTGCAACCATGCTCTTATCATAATTGCGGGATAGCATTGCAGGCATGGCAACAAGGCCCATCATGACGACTGTTGTCCCTGCTATCCCGGTACAGGCATCGAAGATGATAATTGCTATCATAGTACCTAAAAGCAGTCCACCTTTTAAGCGGCCCATTAAAAGATGCATGGTGCTGTATAATCTTTCAGCTATTCCCGCCTGCTCTAACATGCATCCCATAAAGATAAAAAGTGTGATAGCCTCCATTTCGTAGCTTGTCATCATGGTCATTGTACGGGCGGGAAGCATTGCAATGAGGTCCATACCCCACGCAATATATCCAAATATCAATGCTAAAATGCCTAAAACAAATGCAACATGAAAACCGGCTATTATGAGGCCTATAAGGCCTAAAAACATTATTACGGCAAGTTGTGTCTCTGTCATTATTCCTTCCCTTTTATGACCACTGATAGGCTGCGGATAAATTCTGCTATCCCCTGAAGACCTAACAGGCCAAAGGCTACCGGAATCATCGTTTTAATGGGATAAACAGGGGCTCCTACGGTTGTATGCCATGAGCATTCCTTTATTTCCCATGCGGTTTTAGCAAATGAAATGCCATAAAAAACCAAGAACCCGCATATAGTCAAGAGAAATAAGTAGGAAATAGAAGTAATTATTGCCTGCATCCTCGGAGGGTATAGCTTAAATAATGGGTCTACCCTGACATGTCCTTTTTCTACAAGTGTATAGGTAAATGCGAAAAGAAAAACCATGGAGTAGAACATCCAAGCCAGCTCAAAGGACCAGTCATCTCCCCTGTGAAAAAAATATCGCTCTACAACTATGGCAACAGTAACGAGCATCTGAAAAACAACAAACCAGCTTGAAACGTTGCCTGATAAGCGACTAAGCGTGTCAATATATTTCAAAAAACGATTCATTCCTCATACCTTTGTTTAAAGTAAACGTATCGCATGCCACTTCCCTTCTTTTCTTAGTTTAAAAAAGAAGGGAAGTGCATATTTTACCAAGGCTCTATGGCATATTCTTTATATTTGTCAAAAAAGACTTTTTGGTGATCAAGTATCTTTTTGGCCCAGGGATCACCCGTGGCAATAATTCTATTTCTCGCTCTTTCTGTTGCTTTCTCAAATTCCGCCTGCATTTCCGGTGTTACCTTGATTACCTCCCATTTGTCCTGCCATTTTTCGGCCATAACTTGATCCATATATCCACCATATTCAAAGGCATGCCACATGCTTGCATCTGCAGCATATTTAACTACCTTCTTAAGGTCATCCGGCAGTGCCTTCCATGAATCCATATTTATAAATATCTGGACGGTGGCCCCAACAGGCTGATGAATAGCTCCAACCAGCACGTATTTGGCGACATCCTCTATGCCTGATTTTGAATCTATGTAAAATGAGCTCATTTCGCAGGCATCCAATTCGCCTCTTGACATGGCCGGTGTCACATCGGTCATAGGTATAGAAACACACGTACATCCCAATTCTTCAAAGAAAACCTTATTTAAACCTGAGGTTCTAATCTTAAGCCCTTTAAAATCCTCAATTTTCCTAAGAGGCTTAATTGAATAAACAGCCTCAGAGGCCGTGATGACAACTGGAAAACTTGTAAGATTGAATTTGCTTTGGAAATATTCATTATAGAGGTCTAAGCCTCCTCCCTCGTATAGGTATCGTACTTGTGAAAAAATGCTCTCATTTGTCCATCCAGGCCTACTTCCAATGGAAAGCCCTGCGTACGGTAACGTGCCGGCAACATACATACCGCTATTATGGGTCAAATCCAATCTTCCCGCTGATGTCTCAGTCATGGCCTCTATTGGCCCTACTATTTCTCCACAGGCAAACATCTTTGGGATTACGAGGCGGCCACCACTCATTTTATTAAGTGCTTCAACAAAATATTCTGCCTCATCATGAAAAGCATCACCACGGTTCCACGCTGATTGTGCCCTCCATTTAATCACCTCATCCTTTGCTTGTGCTGGTCTTTCACAAACGATAATGAAAAAGGTAAAGGCAACTGCCACTAACATAAACAATGAAAACCATCTTTTTGTCATTTTTTCCTCCATCTTTAAAAAATTATCACTCGATAGTTCTTTCCGATATACGTATTTTTTTAGAATGAATTCCTCCTTTCTCTTTAAGGTTAAACACATCCGTTTTAATTACTTTGTCCCCTCTGGTTTCTATCTAAAATCTTTTTTTTTAGAAAATCAAAGGTGAAATTGATATGTTCTTTCATAAATTTTTTTGCTTTTGAATATTCGCCGTTCTTAATAAAGTCCAAAATTTGATTATGCTCCTCAATAGAGCGCCTGCCAGAAGTAGGGATATATAAATAAATGAATTGATACCTGGCCAAATGAGAAGAAATTGAATTATAAAAATGAATAACCCAGTTATTTCCAGTGGAATCAATAAGCTTTATATGAAAATCTACAAACGCCTCAAGGTAGCTGAATATCTCCTCGCTGTTATCCTGAGAAGGCGTGGACAGACGTGATGCTGCTTCCACTGAGGCAATGACACTGGGGAGAGTTTTTATGTTTTTCGCCTTTAATATATCAATAGAATAGCACTCGAGCATTTCCCTTGTCTGATAAATATTTTCCAGGTCTTCTATTGAGATCGTGGTAACATTAGTCCCCTTTCTTGGACTATTTATAACGAGATGCTCATTTTCCAAAATCCTCAAAGCCTCACGTATTGGAGGTCTGCTGATTTTAAGGCGGGCCGCTAAATCTGTTTCATTGATTCTCTGCCCAGCAGCTATCTCGCCTGTTATTATTTGTTTCCTTAGATATTCTGTTGCAATACTTGTTACGGTTTTAATTTCCATTATTGTTTTCCTGCCTACAGTCTACAGTCTACAATAGTTCAACACTATTACATTTGTCAAGAAAAAATTTGCTTGATTTTTTTATTGTACAAAAAAAAGTAGAAAGAGATTAGACGGGTGTATAAAAAAAGTATGTTTCATGAAGGGAGAATAAGAAGGAATAGGGTCAAGGTGTGGCTGTAATCTATTTCTCTAAAACTTCTATAACGCCTGATGTGGCATCAACCTTGACGTAATCATCAGTTTTTATGACTGCAACTACATTAACGTCGGGGCGATCAACAGCAGGGATTTCTGTTGCTATTACTGCGCCGGATAGGACCGGTTCACTTTCGAGACAAATTATGGCAGCGGGTGCCTTCCCGTTTTTCTTTGCATTCCAGGCAGCAAAATCGCAGCCACTGGAGCCTTTTCCAGTCGTAAATACAAAAATCTTATAAGCTAAATTTACCCCCTGCAATTTATGGCGAGGCATACAAATCTTACCTGTGACAGGGTCCAGATCTCCCAAAAAAGCGAAAGGACCATCGTATACAACAGCCCTCCCTTCTGCCTTGCCGGCACTTACCATATGTGCTTTTATTTCCATTTTGGTATTTCTCCGTTCCACGTTCCTGTTATGGCAGCATGTATGCATTCTTCCTCAGTACCAAAAAATACCTTGACACCACAGACAGAGGCAATATAATGCGCACTTCGCGCAGAGTTTGTCGCAGCACTTTTTGCTTGCTTGTCCCCAGCAATATCCGCCCTGGTGAAAGGATTTGCAATAGAAGGACAGGCAGGGAGAAAGTGGCCTCCTGCCTTCTCAATAATAGTTGCCCAGCCCTGCTGCCTTGCGAGGGCTTCAACAGGTGCGGAGGCCCCTATCAACATGGATGTTCTTAAGGTTTTACCGTCAACAAGGGAGGCTATTCGTCCAATCTCATCAATCGTTGCATGGGGACATCCAAAGGCGACGTGTTCTACGTTATCATCATCCCATACATTAAGCCTTTCCCATGTTTCTTGCATTTCTCGTTTTCCAACCTTAATTACCTGCTGATTTTTTCTATTTCCCAGGGCTGCCTCGAGTGTAGGCGCTTCTGGTGTGGTACCCACGATATGCGCCAGCGTAACAGCGCCTGAGCTAGGCATTGATATGACTAATGCCCTGGCAAAATCAAATGGTATATTCGGTGGCAACCCTTTTACTGCAATAGGCTTGAAGCCTGGTACCTGATCGCCAATATAGTAGCCAAGACAGTGATAATGCGCAATAGTCCAGTCTGATATGTCCAAATCCTCCACATCAACGATATAGTCTGCGTAACGGTTTTCAGGGATAAGCAGGCCCATTAATGGAGTTCGGCCGCATACTGCGGCAGCTAAAGATACAAGAATTCCCATTCTATCCACTCTTGCGCCAAACAGGCTATTGTTGGCTACCTGCATGCAGCTCCCACCCATAGGCACTATATCACCTTTTCTTGGGAATATACCAAGAAGATACTCGGCACAGGTCTCTGTGCGTAACCATCCCAGCTCAAGATACCGTTTTAGTTTTTCATTATGTTCCTTCTCCCAGGTACCCGCGAAACTCAAACCCCACTCTTTCCACTTCTCAGGGGAATAAGACGGATGAGTAGTAACCCTGTGCGGGGTGCTGGTTAGATCCTCTGTAAACATATCCCAGAAATCCTTCGGACAAAAGTCATAGCTGATGTGTGCATACGTAATCGGGCTTAATCTCTCTGCATCAAAGGAATCTCCAAGTTTCACTATTAGTTCTATTGATCTCTGAACACCACTTCCATATTTCCCACCGAGCATCCGTTTTTCTTCATCCGTAAGAACCATCTTTATTACCCTTTATTACCATACGGTAAATAGCAGCCTTGCTCCATATGTTTCCCTATTCTGTTTATGCATCTACAAAAACCTCGACATCTTCAAGAGGGAGGAGGCCTTATAGGAAGATCAAAAAACGCAACCTCACGTTATTTATAGATCAATTTCTGGTATGCCTCCTGGATTTCTTTAAATCTTGCCTCTGCGAGCTCTTTAAACTCATCGCCAAGATAATTTACCTTGTCGGGGTGATACTTTCCAGCCAATTTCCTGTAGGCACTCTTTATTTCTTCTTTTGAGGCGTTTTTATCTACACCCAATATTTCATACGGAGCAGGGCCTGAAAATCTGTTATTTTCTTTAGAGGTTCCCTGCCCTTCCTGGTAATTGCTACCTTCACTGTCTGCCCGTTGCTGGTAGCTTGCCCGATTATATCGTTCTCTCTCATATTTTTGCCTTGCCTTTGCAGGTCTATGTATAAAGTGATAATAATAGAGTCCCCCTAATACAATCAAATCGTCAATCCAACCAAGCCCTACTAAAAAATCAGGTAAAAGGTCATAAGGACAGATTGCATAAAGTATTGGGATTAGATAGATCAGTATTCTCACTTCAAACACGTTTATCCAAATGTTACCTTTGTGCCGACACTATTCAGTGCAAAGGATGAAGGGAATTCCTCTGAGAATCTTTTGATAGCATTCCAGCCAGTGCAGTGCATTGGAGTGATAAGTTGAGGGTCCATTTTCTTAAACTCCCTGATTGTTTCCTCAATTATAGGCTCAAATATAGGTCCTGATAAATGGAAGCCTCCTAATACACCGTAAACCTTCTCAACGCCGGTTACCTTCTTTGCATACATGATGGTGTTAACAATGCCTGCATGAGCACAACCTGATACAACCACAAGACCTTTTCCCTTAACATGTACGGCAATTGCCTGGTCATCTAATATGGGATCAAACAGGCTTTTACCATCCTTTTCATAGGTTGCGTTTGGCAGTCCTTTTTCAAAACTTGTTACTCTCTCTACCTCCCCTGTTATCAGTATCATGTCTTCTGCCAGCAAATACGGCAATTTATTCTCAATGATATTGATCCCTGCAGCAAGCATTTCTTCTTTTTTTAGGGTTTGGGGAAATTTAATCTTCCTCCCGTCATCAAGGCCAAAGAATCGCGGTGAAACAAAGGCATCCGGGTGAACTATTAAGGGGATTTGTCTTCCTACAGCGGCCATTACGGGATACAGTGAACCAGTATGGTCCATGTGTCCATGGCTAAGAACAATGGCCTCTATATCTTTTGGATTTATACCTAAAAGATCCATATTATGAGGAACGCCGATATTTGTGTATCCACAATCGAAAAGAATTGTGTGAGATGCATCACCCTTTTTTACGGTAAGCAAGAGGGATAGGCCATGTTCCGCTAAAAGTGCATCAGCAGGAATATCGCCGCCTATAGCTAAAGGTGGTCTTCTGACACCGGGTGAATTTCTAAGAAGAACATCCACATAATTATCCATCAGTGTGGTTACCTCGAGGGTATCCACCTCTTTCATTGTATCTTTCATTGTATTGATCATGTTTACCTCGAAAAATTTTGTTATGAGAAAAGCCTCTCAAAATGAAATAGTTTTATTATTTCATACCCCATACAGTTAAAGATTATCTTTATTTGTTATTCTATACCTGTATTATATCATATTCAACCATGATTCCAGGGAAATACATCATCACGTTCAAAATCAGGGATAACATGATCTTTAGATTCAAATGGAGCAGGTTGTGTGTAGACGTTTTCGAAACCCAATTCCTTAGCCCTTTTCAAGACAGCAGCATACTCCTCCCTGAAGACACGCCTCTTTATGTCTTTCGTTGGTTTATGGCACGGATAGTACTGACTCATGATACTAATAAATACCTCATGTGAGAGATTTTTTGCTATCCATTCTAATATCTGGCATGACTCATCAACATGATTTGGCAAAACAAGGTGCCTTATGAGTAAGCCTTTTTTTGCATTTCCCTCATCATCAATCTCAAGGTTTCCCACTTGCCTGTACATCTCCTTTATTGCATCAGTCGCCTTTTCAGGGTAATCAATGGCGTTAGATAATCTAAATGACGTATCTTTATTACAATACTTAAAATCAGGTAAATATATATCTATAATCCCATTAAGCTTGGAGATGGTTTCATAGGAATCATAGGCGCTTGTATTATAAACTAAAGGTATGGTGAGGCCCTGTTCAAATGCCTTTTTTAATGCCTTAAGAAGAGGGATGATAACATGGGTAGGCGTGACCAGATTAATATTTAAAGACTTTCTTTTTTGCAGGGAAAGGAAGGCAGATGCCAAATCATCAATAGAGAAAATAGAGCCATGAATATGCCAGCTAATCTGATAATTTTGGCAGTAAACGCACTTCAAATTACAACCACTAAAAAAAACGGTTCCTGAGCCACAAAGGAAGGATTGTGTCTTTTTATTGTTGTTGTAGTCGTAATATCCACTCAAACAAGGCTCTTCGCCAAAATGAAGGTCATAACTTGATACTACCGGCAATGCCCCAACTCCGCAGATACCAATTTCCCCCTTATCTCTGTTTACATGGCATTTCCTGGGGCACAAACTACAGCTAACAAGGTTTTCCTCAAGATCATTGAGCGCTTTATTAATCAAATCTATTTTTTTATCCATTTTATCTCAGAAATAAATATTTTTAAAACTATTCAAGCGATAGACTTAGTCATTACAGATGATAAACTGGATAAAAGTTCTAAAATTTTTTTTGCTATTTTCGGTTCTAATGTTCCTACCCCACAAGCAGGTGTAAGGATAGAGCGCTCAGATATGGTTTTTTTAGTGACCCCCCAATGGTGAATTACGTTAATCCCTTTTTCCAATCTCTCTTTAAGGTCAGCAACTGTTTCTTTCCCTGTGTATGATGTTGTAGGAACTATGCCCCACGCGATCGTGCCGCCCTTTTCTATAAATTCTATTATGGATTTCTTGTAAAGGAGAAAATAGTCCATGTAATCAAAGGCATCAAAATTTACTATATCAATTCCCGTTTCAATTATCATAGACCAATCAGTGTTTCCGCAGCAATGGATGCCTATCAATGTGTCAGTGCGTGATCTTAAATAATCTATGATTTCTCTTATATATGTAATAACATCCTGTCTCTGTATGGGCGTAAAAGCCGAGCCAAAGCCGGAAAGGTATGGTTCATCAATAAAAAGAATGGTTTGCCTATTTGCATGAGACATCTTTTTTACAGCCCATAAACCTTTTATAGCAAGTCCCTTTATTATGATATCCATAATTTCATTGTTATAAAGCGCGGTTTTACCTGCTTTATCTATAAGACTCCCTGCGAAGGTAATAGGCCCAGCTATTTGACCCTTTATAAAGACACCTTGGTTATCCTGATTAGTATCAATTACGTCTAAAAGCTTAAATATACCTGCTGCGTATTCCGGACTAAAGGCAAAGTAATCTGTATCCTCAGACATAAAATGTTCATAAAAGGAGGTAAGCTCGCTATGATTATCATCGAAGTGGTTAATATAAAGTGATCTTTTCTCGGTGTTAACTTTTATGAGCGGCAAACCCTCACTTACCTGTACAGCCATATCTTCAAATAGATTTCTTTTAACAAATTGCGGCCAGAATGGAAATTTTGGAAAATTTTTAAGGATATCCCTGCATGACCCTTCTACGTCTAAGAATGGAACACTGCCAACACCGGTAGCAAGAAAGTTGAAGGAGATATTTTTTTTCAATTTTGCCCCTGTCCTACCCTTTCGATATATTCTCTTGTTCGCGTGTCAACCTTTACTAAATCGCCTATATTTATAAAAAGGGGAACCTGGACAATACCTCCTGGTTCAAGGGTAGCAGGCTTACTGCCTCCGGATGCAGTATTTCCCTTCACCCCCGGCTCTGTATCTATTACTTCAAGATCAATGAAATTGGGCAAATCAATAGCAACGATTTTGTCGTTATACATGAGTGCGCTAACATTTATATTCTCTTTTAAAAAAAGCTTGCTTTCCTTTAGCTGTTCCCCTGTTAAAAAAATTTGTTCAAATGTTTCGGTATCCATAAAATAGAAGTCACCCTTATCCTGATATAAATACTGCATTTGCTTTTCCTGAATATTTGGCTCTCCAACCTTCTCACCAGCCCTGAATGTCTTCTCAAGAATTTGGCCTGTCAGCATGTTCTTTAACTTAGTCCTTACAAATGCCCCACCCTTCCCGGGTTTGACATGCAAAAACTCTACAATGATAAAAGGTTTTTCATCTAATTCTATTTTTAATCCTGTTTTAAAATCTGATGTCGAATACATGTATAGTTACTCTCCTTTTGGATATTAAAGCTCTATCTTACCTATAAATTCTAATTTTTTTAATCGTTAACTTTGATGGTTTCGCAAAAAAGGTTTCAAGAAAAACTTAAATTCTAGGCACTTAAAGCCTTTCTTTTGTCCAAAATATCAAGCCACTTTTCTAATATACTGATTAACTTCAATTTCTTTTCTTTAGTTTTATCCTTTTCTCCTTCATCCACCTTTTGGGGTGCATTCATACCCTCCAATTCATTCAGTCTTGTTCTGTACTGTTTATCATCGGGGAATGCCTTCACAATTTCCCTGTATATATTCATAGCCTCTTCTATCTCTCCTTGCTTGAAATAAATTTCGGCCATTGTGGGGGTTATTAAAACGGATTTCTCCTCTCCCGCATTGGCAACAAGCTCTGATAAAAGACCATGTGCTTCCTGATCGTCAGGGCAATGTACGGAATATAATTGCAATGATTCTATTGCCTCAGCAAACCTTCCCTCTTTCTTGTAGAGTTTTGCCCTCACCTTATATATTTTTGACATCTCATCTATGTTACGACAGATAGTGTCTATTTCAACCTCGGCCAGTCCGGCGTAACCCTGTTCAAGATAAATTTCTGCCAAGATTTTCCTGACAGCAATATCGTCCGGAGACGTTTCTAACGATTTTAGACAGGCCTTAATTAGGCTGCCTGTATCGCCATGGTCTCTTAACAGCTCAATAAGTGAAAGATTCGACTGGGGTCTTGCTATCTTATCCATGATTTTATTATATGTTTCATCTGATAAAGCCACTTTTAGCCCCCTATATTTTATTCCAACGATTTTCCCTCATCTAACCCATCTACAAAACCTTTTTTAAACCGGTAAATCTTTTCGTTTTCCTTTACCAGGCCCAGTTCCTTTCTTGCAGTCGATTCAAGGTATTTTTTATCTTCCCTGAGACGTCTAATCTCAGAGACAAGTATCTTATTCTTTTCCTCTAGCTGCTTTATTATAGTTACATACTTTTCCTTCTCGTTCTGCACTTTCTTCAATTCAGAATACCTAACATAGCCGGATTTCAAAAACGCGAAAAAAATTATACCCGTACATGAAAGAATCACAATATAGATAAAATACTTTCTTATAAAGTCCATTACATTTAAAAGCCCTCTTTAGTATGCCATTGGGCCGAAATTGTAATTGATTTAAGACCTGCCTTTTTAGCTACATCCATTATATCTACAACACGTCCGTGACTTACATCTTTATCTGCGCTAAGTATAAGGCCAATATTTTTTTCAGAGGCGTATACCTTCATGGTCTCATAAAGTGAGCGTAAGGAAATTCGCCTTTTTTCTAAATAGCAATCACCTTCTTTATCTAAAACCACTGTTATCTTTTCCAGTGCATTCGTTGAAGGTTTAGCCGAAAGGCTAGGCAAGGAAATATCTATACCTGGTGAACTATCAAGATGAGATGTTACCATAAAAAATATGAGGAGTAAAAACACAATATCAATTAAAGGTGCCATGCTTATGCCCAGGCTAATCTCCTCTCTCCTTGGCCTGCTAAATCGCATTGTCTTTTTTCCCCTCCATAGCATCAATAAGTTTTGTGGAGCTTTCCTCCATCTGAAAAATCAACATTTGCGCCTTGTCCAGTAGAAAACGATATACTACAAGGGTTGGAATAGCAACTAAAAGGCCGGCAGCAGTAGTAATTAAGGCCTCTGCAATACCTCCTGCAAGAGGTGCAGCCGAGCTGACATTATAGGTTGAAATGGTGTTAAAAGATTTTATCATACCTGATACGGTCCCCAATAGCCCTAATAATGGCGACAGATTAGCTATGGTCAATAATACGCCAATATTTCTTTCTAAAAGAATGCCCTCTCTTCTCCCCTTTTCTTCAATTGACTCTTTTACCAGCCACATACCAAGTCTCGCATTTTTGAGGCCGGCTAAAAAAATCTTCGCTATCGTAGAGTCATTTCCGTGGCATAAAAAAATTGCATCCTCTACCTTATCTCTTTCTACAAGCTCTTCCACCTTTGATATAAAATCAGTTGGAAGAATCAACTTCTTCCTTAATGCCCAGAGTCTCTCTAAAAATATGGCTAGAGACAGAACTGAGCAAAAAAGAATGGGATACATAAAAGGGCCGCCTTTAATTACAAGCTCAAGCAAATATTTTTCCTCAGTAAATAAAAATAGTTATCAGATAGTCTCTTACGAAAGGCATTATGTACGTTCTACATACGACGAGGCTAAAATACCTTTTAATCTATTCAAAGTCAAGCGTGCTATGTAATGTGCAATATTGACAACGTATCAAAACATCAGGCGTAATCTTTTTTGAATGCCAATAAATTATCACATCAGGGCGTAACTGAATGAAACCTTTTTTCAGGAAGCTCCAAGCAGGTTAAATAATTACCATAAACAGCACCAGTATCAATAGCTATCTTGTTTTTCATAATCATCGGTTTTTCAAATGCGGTATGTCCAAATATTACAACCTTTCCAAAATCGTAATCAGAATAAATAAACTCATCTCTTATCCATATCATGTCATCTAAATCCTGATCCTCTATGTTTATATAGGGGCGAAAACCAGCATGCACAACATAATAGTTATCAAGCTCTATCATTGGCAAAAGGGAGGAAAAGAAATTAAGGTGAGACCGCGGAAACAATTGCTCACTGCCCTTCAATCTTCCCTTCTTATAACTCCTTAATGTTGCATCTCCTCCGTTCATCAGAAAGCTTTGACGGTCAACGCCCGATAAATAGTCAAGCAACATCTTTTCATGATTACCAACAAGACACCTCACGAAAGGGGATTGTTTTTTTACATTCAAGATAAAGTCGACCACACCTTTAGGGTCTTCTCCTCTATCAATATAGTCACCAATAAAGATAAGTTGATCTGTCAAAGGATTCCAATCTATCTTGCCCATAAGCCTTTTTAACATGTCCAGGCAACCGTGTATATCCCCTACAATAAAAATTCTTTCTTTGTCATTCATAAAAGTATCTCGTGTTGCTTCCTTATTACTTCCTCGTATATAAAAAAGTTTCTAAAAGGTTAACCTCCGCATATTTTTTTATGAAGTATGTACAAGTTAACAATTATAATAGTACATGCAATTTATTAATGGAAGATTAGAGATTATTTTATTATTACATGTATACTAATAATTTATTTTTCGCAGGGTAAAAGCCATGAAAAAGCCACTCTTAATATTAGGAACCTACAACAAAGGAAAGGTGCGGGAATTTAAGCTTTTGTTTCAGAAATTACCTATAAAAACTAAGGAACTCTCTGGTTTTACTAATATACAAGGGTTTGAAGAACAGGGGGATACATTTGCTGAGATAGCAGCTAACAAGGCAAAATTTATATCAAGAATATTGCATGCCCCTGCGTTAGCCGACGATTCAGGTCTTGAGGTAAAATCATTACATTGGGCTCCAGGTATATTTTCCGCCCGTTATGCAGGCGAAACAGCTGATCAGGCACAAAGAAACTATAAGCTTCTTGAAGAAATGAGTGGGAAAAAAGATCGCAGCGCAAGATTTAGCTGTTCTATTGCAATAGCAAAGCCATCTGGAGAGACATTAATTTATCATGGACAATGTTATGGGGCAATATTACGTGAGCCTCTCGGTACAAATGGTTTTGGATACGATCCACTGTTTTATTACCCCCCCCTAAAAAAATCATTTGCGCAGCTTTCCCCCGAGGAGAAGGCGGCAGTTAGTCATAGGGGAAAGGCAATAGCTAAATTAATTAATGATTTTGATACAATCATGGCATGGATACAAAAAAGTTAAAAAAACATTTCTATTTTCCTTGACCTTTTAAAATTTCTTTTAATATACTATAAAATTGTTTTTATTTATGAAGGCGACAGGTAAAGTAATATGGAAGGAATAGAACAAGAAGAAAAGGCTATGCTGGATGACATAGCTCGTATGATTGAGGAATTTGAAAAGGACAGGGGAAAGCTTATACCCATCCTGCAAATAATACAGGGAAAACATCGCTACTTAGCCCCTAAGGCATTAAAAATGGTCGCTCAACACCTTGATATTTCAAGCTGTGAAGTTTATGGGGTTGCTACCTTTTATAATCAGTTTAGATTTACACCACCTGGAAAGCATGAAATTAAGGTTTGTTTAGGAACTGCTTGTCATGTCAAGGCGGGGGGTATAATTCTTGAAAATTTTGAAAGAAAACTTGAAATTAAGGCAGGCGAAACGACCCCTGACAGGGAGTTCAGTATTGAACGAGTAGCCTGCGTAGGTTGCTGTGCATTAGCTCCTGTTGCTATTATTGGTGAAACAGTTTACGGACATATGGCCCCCAGCAAGGTTGAGGGCCTCATAATGGGCTTTGAGATAGAAAAAGAAAAAGAGAAAAGAGAGAAAGAAAAAATTGAACAAAAACAATAAAAAAACCGCTGAAGACAACTACAACATTTTGCTGCACGATGCAGAAAGACGCCTTAAAGAACTCAAAAACGAAGATCATGCTTGTATCTATATAGGAATGGCAACATGCGGTCTTGCCTCTGGAGCAATGGATGTAAAAACTGCATTTGAAGAGGGACTCAAAGAATATGGCGTTACCGCGGACATTGTTCCTGTAGGTTGCATTGGTCATTGTTATGCCGAACCACTTGTCATTATTGCCAAGCCAGGATTTCCGCCGATACTCTATAATGAAGTAACCCCGGGAAAGGCAAAATTATTAACCAGGGCTTTTTTAGGCGGGGAGGATCCCTTATTTGAATACATGTTGGGGGCCATGGAAGAAAATGACATGGTTCCATGGGTCATGGAGTTTCCAAGATTCAACCATGAAAAAAAAGTTATTATGGGGCAAAGCGGCGTAATTGACCCTCATGATATAAAACAATACATTGAAAAAGGAGGATACAAGGCCTTTAGTAAGGCCTTATGTTCCGGGCCGGAAAAAAACTTGAATGAAGTTCTGGAATCAGGCCTCAGGGGCAGAGGGGGCGCAGGGTTTTTAACCGGAAGGAAATGGCAATTTGTTCGCGATGCTGATGGAGAAAACAAAACGGTCATTTGTAATGCTGATGAAGGCGATCCAGGTGCGTACATGGACAGAACTATCCTGGAAAGTAACCCCCATCAGGTTATAGAAGGAATGGCCATAGCTGCATACACTGTTGGTGCACAGAGGGCAATTTTTTATATAAGGGCAGAGTATCCCCTTGCTGTAACAATAATAAGTAAGGCAATAGAGGAGGCCAAGGAGCTTGGGCTTTTAGGAAAGGGGGTTTTGGGTACCGATTTTGATTTGGAGATCGATGTATTTCAAGGTTCAGGAGCCTTTGTTTGCGGCGAAGAAACAGCCCTCATACAATCAATACAAGGTTCAAGGGGCATGCCTCAGTTAAGGCCTCCTTATCCAGCACAAAAAGGTTTATGGGATCAGCCCACCTTGATAAACAACGTAAAGACCATGGCATCTATTCCACCAATCATAATGAATGGTGCTGATTGGTATAAAAAAATAGGCACCGATAACAGCCCCGGCACAGCAATATTCTCTGTTGTGGGAAATATAGTCCACGCGGGCCTGGTCGAAATACCCACCGGGGTAACCCTTAGGAGTCTCATATTTGATATATGTGGCGGTATCCCTGAACAGAAAAAATTCAAGGCAGTACAGATAGGAGGTCCCTCAGGAGGATGCCTTCCCGAAGAGTTCCTCGATACGCCAATAGATTTTGATTCCTTGACCCAGGCAGGGGCCATGATGGGCTCAGGCGGGATGGTGGTAATGGATGAAAATAGCTGCATGGTAGATGTCGCTAAATTTTTTCTCGATTTTACGCAAAAAGAATCATGCGGAAAATGCACATTTTGTAGAATAGGCACAAAACATCTCCTTGACATTTTAGATAGAATAACGAGGGGAGAAGGAAGAGAGGGAGACATCGATCTCCTTGAGAGCCTTAGTATGGACATAAAGAATGGATCACTCTGCGGATTGGGTAAGACTGCACCTAACCCTGTATTAACAACCATACGGTATTTCAGGGATGAATACGAGGCACATATTAAGGAAAAACGCTGCCCGGCTATGATGTGCAGGGAACTTATAGCCTATTACATTGATTTGGATACATGCGCCAGGGGTTGTGATGCATGTGTAGGAAGTTGTCCCACAGAGGCTATATTCACTACAAGCAACAGAAAAAAGGGTGTTGATCAGACCTTATGTGTTAAATGTGGAGAGTGTGTTTCAGCGTGCCCCCCTGAATACGATGCTGTAAGAAAAGTTTCACCCCCAAACCTTGCCCCAATCGTAGAACGCCCAAAGGAAGACAAGAATGATTAAGATTACTGTTGACAATAATGAGATAGAAACTGAAGAAAATCTATCAATACTCCAGGCATGCCTTAACAATGGAATTTATATTCCTAATCTTTGCTATATGAGCGATATGAAAGAGCCTCCCGGTGCATGCAGATTATGTTTTGTTGAGGTTGAAGGCTTCAGCCAACCAGTACCCTCATGCACGGTAAAGGTTAAAGAAGGCATGATAGTTAAAACAGATACCGAGCAGGTAAAAACATTACAGAGAACCGCGTTTGAACTCCTCCTTTCTGTTCATACTGTGGACTGCAAAAATTGCCCTGCTCATGGAAAGTGCGAGTTACAACGAATTGCAAAATTTCTTCATTTTGGATTAAAGCTTAAAAAACTGGATGCTATTGAAAGAGATATCAAACGTGACGATAGCCATCCATATCTTGACTATCATCCTGATAAATGCGTATTATGCGGTAAATGTGTTTTTGTCTGTCAAAGAGAAAACGGAAGGCCTCTTCTGGCGTTTGCAGGCAGAGGGCTTGATACCGTAATAAGTTTTTTTGGGAGTGAGGAAGATGCAAAAAATCGGTGCAAGAACTGCAGTTTATGCGCGGATATCTGTCCCGTAGGCGCCATTACAAAGAAGCGAATTGTTGCAGCTTGAAACCAAT
>CAYMVB010000078.1:0-2698 GCA_964393665.1 uncultured Desulfobacteraceae bacterium
GCTGAGCAGCCCGTATGCTGCTTCACTGCTTGGTAGGGAATTATTATCAGGTACATGGGCTGTTGCTGAATAGTTAGCGCCGCCTTCACCTTCAGAAAGACTCCCATAGTAAAACAGGATATCCCTTTGACTATTGACGTTTGTTTCCGAATGGGCAAAAAGCCCTTTTGCAGCCGTTCCACTTCCTGCAGTTGCAGTAACATGTGGCCCTGAGGCTGCAGACAGGCCCACATTTTCTTCACTGTAGAGAGAACCAAAAAGAACGGAGGGATCATAGATGGATAAGAGAAATCTTTCTACTTCTATTGCATTTCCTGATTCACTGTTTGCAGAAAAGTTTTTAATGAGAACAGTGGTTGCATCACCCGTTGAGGTGATGGAATCAGAGTAATTTGCATTACTGCTGCTGTCAGGGGAACTATAAACTTGATCTAGTTTAAGTTTTCCGGAACAGATGATATCTGTCTGTGATGAAACCAGAGGGGCTGCATTTGAGACTACTATTTCAGGAATAAATAAAACTAATATAGGTATTATTGTGAATACGCCATATCTTATAAAAGAGCGTTTCATATAATTCCCTCCACTTATGAAATAAATATTTATTTACTATTGATAAGATTTTTCAATAATAAATAATACTACTAAATTTCTATTATCAAAATTAAATATATCTTGTCAAGCTTTTTTTAAAAATTATTATAATTTATTATAATTTATACTTATATAGTGGTATAACAAATTATTGCTACTATATGTAGAATATTGTAAGCGTTCACAGGTTAAAAAATTTCCCGCTGAAAGCGGGATTCAGGGTTGCCTCCTGCCTATGCATTTGCAGACAGGCCTTTAAGCACTTGATATATGAAGGCAAGAAGTACATTTCCGGGTAAGGCCGGGGTAAGTGCAGCATCCTGGAATTAAGCACCCTCAGTTCCCACGTTTAACATTCAGGCTTATGGATTCTGTCTTTAGCTATTGAACCTTTGAACCTTTATCCGCCGTTTTTGTGGCGGGCAAAACGCTGAACCCGTGAACGGTTACAGGAATTTTTCATAGGTATGGATGAATCAGGGTTCAGCAGTTCTTTTTGATTCTTCAACGTTATTAAGGCAATATTTTTTCAGTGTTTAAGACATAAAGAACATAGTAGAAAAACGGATAGTTATGTATCAATAATAAAGGAGGGATTATCTATGAAGATACTATTTTGTACAGGGGGAAGTAAAAGATCAGAAAGCGCAATTCTTGAGGGTGCTAATATCGCAAAGAAACTGGGGGCGGAGGCTGTTGTTCTAAGTGTGGGTCCTTCCCTTGACATAGTCAACAAAATGCTTGGATCAGAATTCAGGATGTCTGAGGTGACTATTGATACAGATAAGGCCGTGTTAAGAAATACAGCTAAATATGCAGACAAGGGGGTAAAACTTCTTCAAAAGGCAGGAGTTACTGCTGTTGCCAAGACTTCAAGAGGAGAGGTGTCCGACCAAATCTTGAAGGAGATAGCAACCGGAGATTATGATTTTGTTGTTTTAGCAGCCAAAGGTAAGCCAGGTGACAGGCATCTCCTGGGAAGCAATACAAGAAAGGTTTTGGCAAAATCTAAAATCCCTGTCTATGTAATTTAAGGTTTGAAAATACAGCCCTTAGGAGATTGCCATTTTTATCTCGTCTAAGACCTTTTCTGCTGCCTTTGCAGGATTATCGGCTGTTCGAATAGGCCTTCCTATGACTATATGATCAGCGCCTTTTTTAATTGCCTGTTCAGGTGTTAATATCCTTCTCTGGTCATCGATATTTTTAACTGACCAGAGAGGTCTTATGCCTGGGGTGACAGCTATAAAATCTTTACCAAACCTGGTCTTAATTTGTTCAACCTCAAGAGGTGAGCAGATAACACCTGAACATCCCGCATCTTTAGCGATAGCGGCCCTGAGCATAACCAACTCTGTTACGTCATTAACATACTTATCTCTGTATCCCAATTTACTCAGGTCTGTGCCATCAAGGCTGGTGAGGACCGTTACACCTAAGATTTTTGTTTCTGAACTACCTTCCAGAGCTATAGACTGGAGGATACCCTCTGCTTGATCGCAATGTACTGTAATATATTTGACATTATATTTACTTGCGGCAAGGAATGCCCCCCTGACTGTTGCGGGGATATCATGAAACTTTAAATCCAGGAATATATTTGCCTCACTCCTCTTCTTTATTTCCTCAATTATTTTTGGTCCTGTGCTAACAAATAATTCCAGCCCGACTTTAAATATACCTACATATTCTTTTAACATATCAATGTACTGTATTGCCTCTTCATATGTTTGAAAATCTAAGGGAAATATCAGGTAGTCTTTTGGGTTTTTCATTGCGTATCCTGAATAAGTTTATGTTTAATAATATCTTTACGTTAGTATTTATCATATACTCTAAAATTAAATATATAACAGCTTGTGCTTTAATGGAATTAAAAAATATCTATAGCCCGAATAGTCTGATGTCGTTCGAGCGGCTATATACCTTATCAACGCTACCTGGAAGCCATATCTTATTACAAAAGGCTATACCTGAATGATAAAACGTTGGACTATTGATAGATAAAAAGGTATAAAATATTTTTAAAGCCACCGTAGCTCAGTTGGTAGAGCACCTCACTCGTAATGAGGATGTCTGCGGTTCGATTCCGCACGGTGGCTCT
>CAYMVB010000079.1:0-1629 GCA_964393665.1 uncultured Desulfobacteraceae bacterium
TTTATTGATTCAGCATGGAGAAAAAGCCCCTCCGCCTCTGCCAAGGTAATCACTGCATCCTTCAGTAAAGAAAGGCCCTCTTTACTTACATACTGAAATGTTGGTTTTTTTATAAAATCATCTACAGATAGTCCGGAAAACATTCGTGCTGTGCGGGCCGTAGGCAGCACATGATTTGTACCGGAGGCATAGTCTCCTGCAGGTATAGGCGAATATGGCCCCAAGAAGATTGAACCTGCATTTCTTATCTTTTTTAAGAGAAAAAAAGGATCTGCTGTGATGATTTCCAGATGCTCCGGTGCGTAATCATTTACAAAATCAACTGCCTGCTCCATATCCTTAGCTATTAATATTGATGAATGTTTCTTGAGGGAAGACAGAAGTATATCCTTTCTGTGGAGCTTCTCGATTGAACTATTTACAATATCCGAGACCTTCAAGGCAAGCTTTTCAGATGTTGTTATGAGTAAAACCGCAGAATCAGGGTCGTGCTCTGCCTGAGATAACAGATCAATCGTTATTAAATTCGCATCACCTGTATCGTCTGAAATTATGACCCCTTCGCTTGGGCCAGCGGGTGAGTCTATGCCAACCTCCCCAAAAACCAGCGTCTTTGCCGCTGTAACAAATTTGTTTCCTGGCCCGACTATCTTATCAACCCTTGGGATGCTTTTGGTACCATAAGCCATTGCTGCAATCGCCCATGGTCCACCAACCTTAAAAATCCGAACAGGCCCGCAGATGTCAGCAGCCACAAGAATTGCCGGATTTATGGTCATGTCTTCATGAGGCGGCGTGCACACGACTATTTCCCTAACACCCGCAACCCTGGCAGGCAAGATTGTCATCAACACTGAGCTTGGATAAATAGCCTTTCCACCTGGTATATATGCCCCTACCCTTTCTATGGGCACTGTCATCCTGCCAGCTAATACACCATCGGCAACATCAATCATCCACATATCCGTCTGAAGCTGAGCCTTGTGAAACTTCGTTATGTTTTTCGTGGCAAATCTAAGGGCATCAATCACCTTTTGGTCTAATTTTTTATACGCACGTTCAATCTCACTCTCTTTTACCTCCAGATCCGCCAAAGTCATATCAGGCTTGTATCTTTCCTTATAATAGTCAAAAAACACCCCTTCGCCCATATCCCTGACACGGTATACAATCTCCCTGACCCTATCGTAGACAGACACAATATCTACCCTTGACCTTTTCATTATGGCCTCATATTGCTCCGGCCCCAGATTGTCAATGCGCTCAGGTTGCAAAATCATCGTATCTTTCCCTGCATGGTATTAGCGTTTAAAATAAAAATCTATGCGGTTAAACCTTCGGCCTCCTCAAATCTTCCAAGTAACAAGATACTATGTATATGCTAAACGCGCTTCTATTTCAATGGTAAAATCTGGTTATTCCGTATATAATTAGAGTTTTTACTATCATTATGGTAAAATTTTTCATTGCAACATATAATGTCTGTAAATTCAATGCCAGATTGTAAACAACAAGTTACTTATTGGTTATAAAGTCAACTACTATCGGCTAAAGCCGATAGCTTGAGGGTCAAAGGCACAGAGGCACAGAGGCACAGAGTTTTTGAGACGCATTATTTTTTCTTTGTGC
>CAYMVB010000080.1:0-6993 GCA_964393665.1 uncultured Desulfobacteraceae bacterium
TTATTTATTTCAGAACACATATTTGGATAAATAATACGTAATTTTTTTATTTTTCGTAAAACCATTAAAATCAAGTTTAAAAGGAAAAATGATCTATGAGTGTTACTGATACCAAAATAAATGATAGGAAAGACGGAATAGAAAGCTATAAAGAAATGGATGCGGAAAATGACCAGCTTTTAAATAAGAACAATGAAGAACTGCTGGGTAAAGATAAAGAACAAGAACATAAGAATAAGAAATTACGGGATAAATCCAAGCAAGAGCTGCTAAAAAAAATTACTGAGATTGAGGGAGAGTCAGAAAAAAATTATAATCTTTATGTGCGAACATACGCAGAGATGGAAAACATAAAGAAAAGGGCAAAAAAAGAGAAAGAAGATTTAGCTAAGTTCGCTAATGAATCCCTCATTAAAGATATCCTTCCGGTAATTGATAATCTCGATAAAGCCATATCTCACGCTAAAGATAACGATGGGAATAATTCTACTGGCCTACTCGAGGGAGTTTCGCTAACGTTGGAAGTAATGAAGAAGGCATTAGAAAAGGCGGGCCTTAAAGAAATCGTGGCAGAGGGTAAACCTTTTGATCCTAACTTCCATGAAGCAATTTTACAGCAAGAGAATAGCGAGGTTAAGCCGGGACATATTATAAAAGAACTTCAAAGGGGTTATATTTTAAATGGTCGCCTTATTAGGCCCTCAATGGTTATAGTTGCTCAAGGGAAAAAGGATGAGAAGTAACATTTTGTTTAATAATTGAATATATGCTAAAATACATTTTCTAAGGAGGAAAAAATGGGTAAAATAATTGGAATAGATTTAGGAACGACTAATTCCTGCGTTGCACTTATGGAGGGAGGTGATCCAAAAGTAATACCCAACGTAGAGGGAAACAGAACCACACCATCCGTTGTTGCCTTCACTGAAAGCGGAGAAAGACTAGTAGGGCAAACTGCAAGAAGACAGGCAATTACTAACTCCGAAAATACAATCTACGCAGTAAAAAGATTAATCGGGAGAAAATATGATTCACCTGAGGCTCAAAGCGACGTTAAGACTACATCTTATAAGATAGTAAAGGCTAGCAATGGTGACGCCCACGTAAGTGTGAAGGGTAAAAACTACAGCCCCGCAGAAATATCTTCTATGATATTACAAAAGATGAGGCAAACCGCTGAAGAGCACCTTGGTGAGAAGGTAAACGATGCTGTTATTACCGTTCCTGCCTATTTCAATGATAGCCAAAGACAGGCGACTAAGGACGCTGGAAAGATAGCAGGATTAAACGTCCAAAGAATTATCAATGAACCTACAGCAGCCGCCCTTGCGTATGGCTTAGATAAAAAAACGGATGAGAAAATCGCCGTATTTGACCTTGGGGGAGGCACCTTTGATATTTCTATATTAGAGATTGGCGATGGTGTATTTGAGGTTAAAGCAACAAATGGAGACACTCATTTAGGCGGAGAAGATTTCGATCAAAAGGTCATAGAATATCTGGCCGACGAATTTAAAAAAGATCAGGGAATAGATCTAAGAACCGATAAAATGGCCTTGCAACGATTAAAAGAGGCCGCCGAAAAGGCAAAGATGGAGCTTTCCACCTCAATGGAGACAGATATCAATCTACCATTTATAACGGCTGATGCGAGCGGACCAAAGCATATGAATATAAAGCTAACCAGGGCAAAATTGGAGAGTCTTGTAGAAGCCTTGATTGATAAGACTGTGGAACCATGTAAAATCGCATTACGTGATGCTAACCTAAAGGCCGGCGAAATAAATGAGGTTATCTTGGTTGGTGGAATGACAAGAATGCCAAAGGTTCAGCAAAAGGTAAAGGAGATTTTTGGTAAAGAGCCAAATAAAGGGGTGAATCCTGATGAAGTTGTCGCAATTGGTGCAGCCATACAGGGTGGTGTTTTAAAGGGAGACGTGAAAGATGTTTTATTGCTCGACGTTACACCTCTTTCTCTTGGAATTGAGACCCTCGGTGGGGTCTTTACAAGGCTTATAGAAAAAAACACAACCATACCTACCAAAAAAAGCCAAATATTCTCTACGGCAGCGGATAATCAGCCTGCCGTATCTATTCATGTTCTTCAGGGAGAAAGGGAAATGGCAGCATACAATAAAACCCTTGGCCGCTTTGAATTGGTTGGAATTCCGCCTGCCCCACGAGGAATGCCCCAAATAGAGGTAACCTTTGATATTGATGCAAACGGTATTGTTAATGTATCCGCTAAGGATTTAGGCACTGGAAAAGAGCAATCTATTAAAATAACCGCATCGAGCGGGCTTACAGAAGAAGAAATCGAAAAGCTTACTAAAGATGCCGAGCTTCATTCAGAAGAAGATAAAAAGAAAAGAAACCTTGTTGATGCTAGAAATTCCGCTGATTCCCTGATTTATTCCACCGAAAAATCGCTTAATGAAGCGGGTGACAAAATTGATGCTGGAACTAAGGGAGAGGTTGAAAACTCAATCTCCATGCTAAAAACGGCAATGGAGGGAGAAGATACAGAAGAAATTAAGAGAGCCTCAGAGCAACTTACTAAGACTTCTCATAAGATAGCCGAGGTATTATATGCCCAGGCTGCGGGATCTCAGGGTGAACAAGGAGCAGAATCTGACTCAAGCCAAAAAGACACCTCAAAGGATGAAGAGGTTGTAGATGCTGATTTTGAGGAAGTTAAAAATGACGGTAAGTAAGATTACTTATTTTGAAAAGGCCATTGCCCTATTGATTGCGGCAATGGCCTTTTTTATTTTCTCCTGTGAAAAAAGGGTGGCTGTAGAAAAACCTCTCGCTAAAAAAACAACCGCAGAAATAGCAGAAGCAGATCATTTTGCTAAGGCAGAGCAATACTGGAATAGTAAAGAATATGATAAGGCACTGAGCGCCTACGACCTGTACCTGAAAAAATTTCCGGAAGGAGAAAATGCAAAGATAGCGAAAACGAGAAGTGCTTATATATTTTACGAGAAGGGCATGTATGAAAAAGCCTTGCCTCTCCTCCTTGACGTCATAGATGAATACCCCACAGAGAGAAGAGCTGAGATACATTTATTAATCGCTAATACATACTTCCATTTAAAAAGATATCCCGAATCCAGGTTATCAGCATTAAGCTGGCTCGAGCTTTATAAATATTACCCGGGAAAAGAGAGACTTTTTTATCTCTTGGGGGAAAATTTACTTCATTTAGATGAAAAGGTGAAGGCCTTTTACTGGTGGCTAAAGGCTCTGGAACCACCAACTATTTCAGAGGAAAAAAGGATAGAAATAAAGCGCAAGCTTTTAGATTTAATCTTTATAGCCACTGAACCTGAGCTAAAAGAGATGACTGCATATGCAAAAGATAGCGATTTTGTTAATCCTATTTACTACCGTCTATCTACTTACTATTTGTCATCAGAAAGACTTAGCGAAGCTCGTGAAGCGGCAATAAAAATAGTTAAAGCTGAACATAATGAAGAATGGATATTTAAGGCCAAGGAAATTTTAAAAACAATTGATGAAAGACTTCAGGTCAACCCTCGTGTTATAGGCTGTCTCTTACCCCTAAGTGGTCCTTTTGGCCCTTATGGGAAGGAAGTTTTAAATGGCATAGAGCTTGGGCTCGACATATTTAAGGAAAATGACGAGCAACTTTCATTGTTAGAGCTTGCCATACGAGACACACAAGGCGAACCCAAAGTGGCCATAGAGCGCTTAGAGGAGCTAGCAAAGGATGAAAAAATAATTGTTAACATAGGACCTTTGATCAGCAAGGTGGCCAAAATTGTTGCGGAAAAAGCCCAAGAACACGGACTTCCTAATATTACCCTGAGCCAGCAAAAAGACATTACAGAAACAGGAAATATGATTTTTCAAAACTGCCTCACACCTGATGATGAGATAGAAAGCCTATTTGACAAAGTAATACTGGAAAGGGGATTGATGAAATTTGCCATCTTATATCCTGATAATACCTATGGTCAATATTTCATGAATAAATTCTGGGATAAAGTCGAATCAGTGGGTGGAGAAATTACCGCTGTAGAATCGTATAAAACTGGACAGACAGATTTTGCAGATGAAATAAAAAAAATCGCCGGCCTGTTTTATCCAAGGCCCCAACCAGATGTTGAGGATTTGATATTGCCACCCGAAGAAACCTTTGAATCGGATGGGGAAGTAACGCCCCTCATTGACTTTGATGCCATTTTTATACCTGATAGCTATGAAAGGGTTGCCCTTTTAGCCCCTCAACTAGCTTACTACGACGTAAAGGGCATTACCCTTCTAGGGACAAGCCTTTGGAACTCCCCAAAGCTTATAGAAATAGCGGGCGAGCATGTTAGAAGATCAATATTTCCATCCGCATTTTTCCCGCAAAGCAGAGATGAAGATGTAAAATATTTTGTCGACCAATACAAATCTCTGTTTGGAGAGGCTCCCGGTTTTCTTGCCGCCGTTGGTTATGATACGATAAAAATGATCAAAGAAATCATAAGGGAAAGCGGGGATAACCTAAGAACTAGAGAAGATTTACGACATGCATTAAGCTATCATGGAGTTTTCAATGGTGTTACAGGGCAGATAGAGTTTGATGATAGAAGGAGGTCGAAAAGATCCCCAATTTTGCTGACAATCCTTGGAGATCAATTCTTTCCGTTACCATAATGTCTTTTTTTAAATTATAAGGATTGCTGTTAAGCTATATGCCTCATTTATATAGCATAAATTATGCAACGTACATAATCAAAAAAATGCAATCTTTATATGCCTCGCCTACTTTTTTTCATGTGTGTATTTTCTAATTTGTCCAACCAAAATAATATTTATATTACAAGTCCAGATTTTTAATCCTCTATAAATTTGGTGGCTTCTATTACCAGCTATTATATGAGGGGGGGTTTGTCTTAAATAGAAGAAAGTAAGGGGGTTTTTTTGTTAGTGTAAGTTATTGAAATAAAATAGGAAGTAAAGAAGTTTTTATATTTTTGAGGTTTGTCTCAAATATGAAGAATTACACTATTTCTGGTTTAAAAAGACCTTTTAATGATACTTTTGGTAAAAATATTTAGACGTGCTTAAGGGATTGATTAAAAAGGAAATTTTGAGTTAAGAAAGTTTTAAAAAGGCGAGTTTTGAGACAAACCCTCCTGCATTTATTAATGAACTGTGTGCCATTTTTCGCAAAATTAGAAAAAACTGTGTGCCATAGCATAAGCATAAGAAATAAAACAATAATTTGGCTTTAGCCCAAAAAAAAACTGTGTGACACTGTGTGCCATGTTTTTAGGACACTTACTACTGGTTCAATTTGGACAACTTATAAAAAAAGATGGCTATTTTTTGCTTTACTTTTTTTCTCCAGAAAACATATCCAATAGTTTTTTGATACTTTTCTCAAGCTCCTTTTTAAGCCTTAAAAACTCAATAGCATCTGGATCATCTAATTTAACCTCAAGATTGACAAAAGGCTTTGTCAATATACTTAGCGTCGTTATCCATGAAATGACAAATATAAAATTGTTTATGCCGGATTCATAACTCAAGGTTTTTTTGGCTAAATTATAATCTTGAATATTTTTTTGTTTTAAGGTTTTTTCAGTTATGCGACCTTTCCCATCTCGGAGCCATTCTTCTCTGACTCCATAAACCCTGCAAATTGATTTTATGAGCTGGTTAGAAGGAGAGACTATACCGCCCTCAATCTTAGAAATATGTGACCTAGTGACCCCTAAACTCTCAGAAAAAACCGCTTGGGATAATTCCGTTTTTTTCCTTATTTTCTTAATTCTTTCAGATATTTGCATAAAATATATATCTCAGTTAGATATAAAAAAGTGATTGAATCATCTTTTTTTTGCATTTTTTCCTTGAAACACCATTAAAACCGATTTATATAATAATATATAGCACACAGTATAAATATTGCAAAACAATAAAAAGGAGACAAAAATGAATACTAGACAGAGAGTTGTGATGGCGCAACGTGATCTTCTCATTAAAGATTTAGCGATTTTGCTTGATCGCTCTAGTGCTCATATATCCTCGGTTATGGCCGGGAGATTTGAATCCCCGGAAATGCGTCACAAAATTAGTTTGATTTTAGGGAAGCCGGAAGATTTCCTCTGGCCGCCCGATGGTACTGAATCAAAATAAAACATTATGATAGGTAATTTTTATGCGCGTTGACCGGAATTACTTAACTGTGGATGCTTATTGCAGCTATGCGGGGCTTTCGCACCGAACTGTTTGGCGGCGCATTAAGCAGGGGAAAGTCGTTGTTGTGAAGGGGCCAGGGGGCAATAAGCACCGCGCTTCTCAAAACTTTATTCATTACACCCAGCTTGAGAGCCCGGCGGCGCGGGAGAAGTTTATAGAAGATCAAGAGCTTGTAAAAGAGCCTGGCGCAAAAGAAAAGCAGAAAGATGGGAGCTTTAAACCCTGGCAGAAACAACGAGCAGACGAAAGGCTGGCGTTGGTGAAGGAATATGAACAGGCGCTTCAATCGGCCCCTGCCCGAAGGCGAACTCTTGTAAAAAAAGACCTTGCGGCGAGGCATAACATGAGCGTTCGCGGCTTGGATCGGCTGCGGAGAGCGTACCGGGAGGCGGGCTATGATGGCCTTATTCCTGCCTGGAGTTGCGGCTCGCGAAAGAAAATCATTGATGATGAGATGGCCAAATTTATCGAAAAAAGCTTTTTGGTGCCTTTCGGCCCTCCACTTTTGAAAACTTTTGAGGATTGCGTAAAACACTTTTCCCCGCGCGGTCTGCCCCTGCCGACTTATCGCACGGTTGCCGCCTGGGTGAGCTCTAAATGGTCGAAATCAGAGCAATTATTAATTCGAGATAAAGAACAGTGGGAGCGAAAATTCGGCCTTTATATCCAAAGAGATTGGACCCAGGTCAAAACTAACGAGCTGTGGTTTTCCGATGCAAAGCAAATTGACGTCGCCTGTCTGTTCCGCGGTAAGCCTGTGTTTCCGTGGTT
>CAYMVB010000081.1:0-10375 GCA_964393665.1 uncultured Desulfobacteraceae bacterium
TTGATGAAATCGAGATAGAGGGACAGCGCACCTAATATTGCCCCCTTCCTTATAACACCAGCATCAAGTCCATCCGGCTGGCTTCGGGCCATATTCTTCAATTTTTGTGTATCATAGGCTGTAAGGCCTATAAAGACAAAGACACCTATATAGCTAATAATCATACTCATGGCACTGCTGCGGATAAATATATTAACTAATGAGGCAATAATAATACCCATAAGGCCCATAATGAAAAAGCTACCCAGAGAGGTTAAATCCCTCTTGGTGGTCCATGCATATATGCTTGCTGCCAGGAAAGTTGCTGAGCAGATAAAAAATGTACTTACTATAGACGTCTTGGCATAGGCAAGGAAAATGAATGAAAGGGTGACACCATTTAGGGCAGAGTATAGAACAAAAAGGGCAGTGGAGGTAGATGCGCTCATCCTGTTCACCCTGCTGCTTATGGTAAATACTAAGGCTAATTCGGCAATGATGAGACCAAAAAATATAAAACTGTTTCCGAATATCATTCTCATCATGGTTTCACTGTGAGATACATAAAAGGCGATAAATCCTGTAAGTGCAAGACCTATGCACATCCAGTTGTAAACGCTCCTGACAAAATCGTTGACAACTACATCTGCCCGTGATTTTGTGTAAGAAATTGAATCCATTATTTTAGACCTCCTGGTTTTTCGATTTATTTTTTTAATGTTTTGGGCAATTAACAACAATATGATAAGTCTTCATATTGAATATTTCAAGTCAATATCAGTCATATATCGGTCAAAAAAAGTATTTTTTCTTGACAAGTCATGGTCAGGATATTATAAACGCCACAACTATGTTCAAGTTTAAGCGTAGAGCACGTTATACAAGTTTTTCGATATGCTCTAAAAATCAAAATAACATCTCACTGTGAAGGTATAACCATAAAAATATAAAACCTTTCAAGCCCTAAGAAAAAGAAATGTTAAGATAGAGGGAGAAAATCGTGGCCAGCGAAAATATAATTACTATAAATGGAAATGAATATTCATTTGAGCCTAATGAAACCATACTCGAGGTAGCAGAAAGAAATAATATCTATATACCCACATTATGCCATATTAAGGGCTATACGCCTACAGGTGCGTGCAGGATGTGTGTTGTTGAGGTTAAAGGTGCTAGAAACCTTTTGCCTGCCTGTGCCACACCCGTCGGTAGGAATATGGTCGTTGAAACGGAATCTGAAAGGGTAATAAAATCCAGAAAAATGAATATTGAGCTTCTTCTTTCATCTGGACACCACAATTGCCTTACCTGCGAGGCAAACGGTAACTGCCGCCTTCAGGATCTTGCATATACATATCAGGTAGAGACTGTTCGATTTCCAGAAACTCCTTCCAAATATCCCGCAGAAACAAATAATGCCATGATCATAAGGGACTTCTCCAGATGCATCATGTGTGGTCGTTGCGTTCAGGCCTGCAATGAAGTTCAGGTAAACAGGGCTATTTCCTATGGTTATAGGGGGGCTGCATCGAAGATTGTAGCAATCGGGGATCTTCCTTTAAATGAATCAGATTGTGTGTTTTGTGGAGAATGTGTCCAGGCTTGCCCGGTAGGAGCCTTGATAGAAAAACCTCGACGATTTCAGGCGAGAAACTGGGAGGAAAGGGTAGTTAGGACGACCTGCCCATATTGTGGCGTAGGCTGTCAGTTAGATCTCCACATAAAGGACAATAAAATAGTGAGGGTAACAGGCACAGAGGAAGTTGCACCTAATTATGGAAGCCTTTGTGTAAAGGGCCGGTTTGGATATGACTTTGTAAATGATTCGGAACGGCTTAGAGTGCCCCTAATAAAGAAAGATGGAGAATTTAGAGAGGCCTCGTGGAATGATGCCCTTTCACTTGTGGCAAAGAAATTGGCGGATATAAAATCTAAATATGGGCCTGACAGTATTTCAGTTTTTTCTTCTGCTAAAATAACAAATGAAGAAAATTATTTGGCTCAAAAATTTACCAGGGCTGTTATCGGCACAAACAACGTAGATCACTGTGCCAGACTATGCCATGCATCAACAGTAGCCGGGCTTGCGCTTGCCTTTGGATCAGGGGCAATGACAAACCCTATAGCTGATATCAATAAATCAGAGGTCATCCTCGTAACCGGCTCTAATACTACCGAAGCCCATCCCGTTATCTCATCATATATTAAACGTGCAGTTGAATCGGGCAGTGCCAAGCTCATGGTTATAGATCCAAGACGCATCGAATTAACCCGCTTTTCTACCATTTGGTTGAGACAAACGTTAGGGACAGATGTGGCATGGGCTAATGGCATGATGCATGTAATAATTAAAGAAGGACTTTATGATAAGGAGTATGTGGAAAGCCGGACAGAGGGGTTTGATGAGCTAAAAAAGATGGTTGAAAAATACAATCCGGAATATGTATCCAGCATTACAGGAATCCCGGCAGAGGAGATTATAAAGGCAGCCAGGCTTTATGGCAGTGCGAAGCCTGCCTCTATATTTTTTGCAATGGGTATAACCCAGCACAGTACAGGCACTGATAATGTGAAGTCAATGGCAAACCTGGCAATGCTATGCGGAAACGTAGGTGTCCCAGGAGGAGGGGTAAATCCATTAAGAGGGCAGAATAATGTCCAGGGTGCTTGTGATCTTGGAGCACTCCCTAATGTTTACAGCGGCTACCAGCAGGTTACAAGCACGGATGCCAGGGAAAAAATGGAAAAGGCATGGGGCGTTAAGAATCTCCCTGACAAACCTGGGCTTACGGTAACGGAAACAGTGGAAATGGCAGGAAAGGGCAAAGTAAAGGCGCTGTATATTATAGGGGAAAATCCTTTAGTCTCAGACCCTGACCTGAATCATGTAGAAGAATCAATGGGAAAACTGGAATTTTTGGTAGTCCAGGATATCTTTATGAGCCCAACTGCGAAGATGGCAGATGTTGTTTTGCCTTCAGCCTCTTTTGCAGAGAAGGATGGAACATTTACAAATACTGAAAGAAGGTCTCAAAGGGTTCGCAAGGCCGTTGATACACCGGGTGAGGCACGTCAGGATTGGGAGATTATATGTGACCTGTCTTCAAGGATGGGATACCCGATGGCATACAGCAGCCCAGAGGCTATAGCTGAGGAAATGAACAGTGTTACGCCATCTTATGGTGGTATATCCTATAGAAGGTTAGAAAAAGAGGGGCTTCATTGGCCTTGCCCTGCTGAAGATCATCCAGGGACACCCACATTACATATAGGTCAGTTTACAAAGGGGAAGGGTTCATTTTATGCGTTAGAATATATTCCACCTGCAGAATTACCAGACAAGGAGTATCCTCTTTATCTAACGACAGGTCGAGTATTGTACCATTTTCATACTGGTACGATGACCATGCAATCCGAAGGGTTAAATGAGATGGTGCCGGAATGTTTCGTTGAAATTTCCCCAGAGGACGCCCATGACTATAATGTGAAACAGGGGGGTATGCTAAGGGTAAGATCGAGGAGAGGGGAGATTGAGGCCAGGGCAAATATTTCTGACAAGTCCATAAAAGGCTCAGTTTTTATACCATTTCATTTCGCCGAGGCAGCAGCCAACAAACTAACCAATGCAGCGCTTGATCCAATCGCAAAGATACCGGAGTTTAAGGTTTGCGCGATTACTATTGAAACTATATAGGTTTTAAGGAGAAACAGTATGCCAGATATAAATTCAGGACCAAAAAAGGAAATTACCCCTGAGATGTGGGGGGAAGTAGATCAGATAATAGACAAATATAAGAATAAACCAGGCTCCCTCATACCTGTTTTAGAGGAATGTCAGTATGTATGCGGATATCTTCCCATGCTATTGCAGGAGAGGATATCTAAGGGTTTAAACATACCTGGAAGCACGGTATACGGCGTTGTAACTTTCTATTCCTTTTTTACCATGGTTCCCAAGGGCAGGCATACTATTAAAATTTGCCTGGGGACCGCCTGCTATGTGCGCGGAGGAAAGGCTAATTTAGAGGTCATGCAGAACCAGTTGGACATTGATGTGGGAGAGACGACAAATGATTTGAGATTTTCCCTGGATTCAGTTAGATGCCTTGGTGCTTGTGGCCTGGCACCAGTTATGGTTGTCGACGAGGATGTGCATGGATTAATGACAAAAGAGAAGACACTTGATGTTTTGGAAAAGTATAAGTAGGAGACTAACAGATGTCAAAACTTGATCGGGATAAATTAAATGAAATAAGAGAAAAAGGTAGACATGCCTTTGATATCCGTTTAGGTAATGTACCGGTCACGCCTGATGGAGAAAAGCATTTAATGATATGTGGTGGTACTGCGTGCCATGCGACCCATAGTAGAGAGGTTAAGAAGGCCTTGATACAAGAGATTGAAGACCGTGGAATTTCTGGTAGAGTCAAAATAATCGAGACGGGATGCAATGGTTTTTGCGCCCAAGGCCCTGTTATGACTATTTATCCCGATGGCGTTTTTTATGTCAAGCTACAGCCAGAGAATATAAAGGATATAATAGAGCAACATATCTTAGGTGGAAACCCGGTGGAAGAGTTTTGTTATTACGATGCTGCAAGTAACAGCCGAATTCCCCACACAAGGGACATACCATTTTTTGCCAATCAGCACATGCTTGTTCTTAGAAACAGAAGCCTCCTGGACCCTGAAAATATTGACGAGGCCATAGCCAGGGAAGCTTATCAGGGTGCTGCTAAGGCCCTTTTCGATATGACTCCAGAGGATATCATCAACGAAATGAAGGCTTCGGGTCTTAGAGGAAGGGGAGGGGCAGGTTTCCCCACAGGATTAAAATGGGAGTTTGCCAGTAGGGCCAAGGGTGACATTAAATATATTTTATGTAATGCCGATGAAGGCGACCCTGGAGCTTTTATGGACAGAAGCGTTCTCGAGGCGGACCCAAATGCAGTTATTGAAGGAATGATCATTGCCGGCAAGGCAATAAATGCACATACTGGATACATCTATTGCAGGGCCGAGTATCCATTGGCTATATCAAGACTTGGCCTTGCTATAGAGCAGGCGAAAAATTACGGGCTATTAGGTGAGGATATTCTTGGAAGTGGCTTCAGTCTTAGCCTTGAAATTTACCAGGGCGCTGGAGCTTTTGTCTGTGGGGAAGAAACAGCCCTTATGACGTCTATAGAGGGAAAAAGAGGCATGCCAAGGCCAAGACCACCATTTCCTGCAAACCAGGGTTTATGGAAAAAACCGACCGTTTTGAATAATGTAGAAACACTGGCCAATGTTGCTCAAATTATCATTAATGGCGGTAAGTGGTATGCTGATATTGGAACAGAGACAAGCAAGGGAACGAAGGTATTTGCCCTTTCGGGCAAGGTAAACAATATTGGCCTGGTAGAAATTCCTATGGGGACCCCCTTGAGGGAGGTCATCTATGCCACTGGTGGCGGAATACCCGATGGCAAAAAGTTTAAGGCCGTTCAATTGGGAGGCCCTTCAGGTGGCTGCATTCCATCCAATATGCTTGACACGGTAACCGATTACGAGGCTATAACCAGGGCAGGTGCAATTATGGGCTCTGGCGGTATGGTTGTATTAGATGAAGATAATTGCATGGTGGATGTGGCTCGGTTCTTTATGGAATTCTGTCAAGATGAATCCTGTGGAAAATGTACTCCTGGTAGGGAAGGAACAAAGAGGATGCTGGACATACTCACCGGGATAACCGAAGGTAAAGGCAAAATAGAGGATATTGATATTCTGGAAGAGCTTGCCGAGATGGTTAAGGACTCAGCCTTATGTGGCTTGGGTCAGACTGCACCTAACCCTGTTTTATCTACATTAAAGTACTTCAGGGATGAATATGAAGATCATATTTTAGAACATCGATGCAAAGCTGGTGTTTGCACTGCCTTGGTTAAGGCAAAATGTATCAATTCATGCCCTCTCGGACAAGAGGTGCCTGGCTATATATCCCTGGTGGCAGAAGAAAGATACGAAGATGCGATAAAGCTTATCAGACAAACAAATCCAATGCCCGGGGTCCTTGGAAGGATATGCGCGCATCCCTGCATGAACGTTTGTGTGAGAGGTCAAACTGATGAGCATATAAACATACCAAAGATAAAAAGATATGCCGCTGATATGGCAAGAGAGAAGGGCATTAAAATCGAATTCAAAAAGGCAAAAGAAAGGGACGAAAAAATTGCGGTGATAGGAGGCGGGCCTAGTGGTCTGTCAGCTGCCTACTACCTTAGCCTTATGGGGTATAAACCCACTATATTTGAGTCTATGCCAAAGCTGGGTGGTATGCTTAGATATGGGATACCCGCGTATAGGCTTCCCCGTGATGTTTTAGATGAGGAAATTGATTATATCCTGGGAACCGGAGTAGATGTAAAAACAGGTGTCAGTGTTGGAAAGGATATTTCCCTGGACGAGTTAACGAACAGCTATGACGCCGTATTTATAGGCATAGGGGCTCAAAAAAGCCAGTCTATGGATATCCCCGGGGAGGATTTAGAGGGAGTTTATGGTGGGGCAGAGTTTTTGCGTCAGGCAGAATTGCAAGAGGCACCATATATTGGCGAAAAGGTAGCAGTAGTTGGTGGAGGGAATACAGCTATTGATGTGGCTAGAACATGCAGAAGAATGGGCGCAGATGTTACCATTTTATACAGGAGAGAGCAAAAGGATATGCCCGCTGATGAAGAAGAGATACACGACGCCGTTGAGGAGGGCATTACCCTTAAAACGTTAATGATGCCCGAATCTATAATCAGGAAGGATGGAGGGCTTGTTTTTAAGGTTAATAGATGTGAGCCTAAGGATTACGACAGCAGTGGCCGGAGAAGGCCGGTACCGATTAAAGGGGAGATTATAGAGGAAAATTTCGATTCTATTTTTGTTGCTATTGGGCAGAAGTCTGAACTAAATTTTTCAGATAAGCTGGGGAATCAGAGAGGTAGAATTATTGCAGACAGGCTTTCACTTAAGACCAGTCTTGACAATGTTTATGCCGGCGGTGATGTTGTTACAGGCCCTGCAATAGCCGTGGATGCCCTTGCCGCTGGGAAAAGAGCAGCTTTTGCTATTGACAAGGCTATCGCTGAAAAAACCGGCCAAAAGCCTTACAAGGAACAGTTTGATAATGTATACATAAGCATGAGACCACCGGGTGAGACTATTAAGAATCCCATGGAAAGACCAAGGAAAAGGGCAGTAGCAGAAAGAGTAAAGGATTTTTCAGAGGTAGAATTTACGTTTGATAATGAAAGCATTAAAAAAGAATGTAGCCGATGTTTACGGTGTGATATTAAAATAGATTAGGACCGAAGCAAGGAGGTTTTTTTTATGTTTGAGATTGTTAAGAGAATAGAAATGGCTGAAGGGACGGTAGTGCTGGATGAAATCATGGCACCGAAGATTGCCAGGAAGGCAAGACCAGGACAGTTTGTTGTTATAAGGGCTAATGAAACCGGAGAAAGAATACCCCTGACCATGGCAGAGACGGATAAGGAAAAAGGTACCATCACTATCATTTACCAGGTCGTAGGTAAATCTACCGCGCTTTTTAAATCACTCAAGGAAGGGGATTCTTTTCTTGATATTATTGGGCCACTTGGGAGGCCAACTCATATAGAAAAGGTAGGAAAGGTCGTTTGTGTGGGCGGTGGTACAGGGATTGCCGTTATGCACCCTATTACCAGGGCATACAAGGAAGCAGGCAATGAGGTAACGGCTATCATAGGTGCACGAACAAAGGACCTTTTAATCCTTGAGGATAAAATGAGAGAAGCCTCGCATACTCTATTGATTTGTACAGATGATGGTTCATATTGCCATCACGGTTTTGTAACAGATGAATTGAAGAAAATTCTCGATAAAAAAGAGGCAGACCTTGTTGTTGCAATTGGACCTGTGCCGATGATGAAATTCACCTGTGCCATGACAAAGGAGTATGGAGTAAAAACAGTTGTCAGTCTTAATTCTATTATGGTTGACGGAACTGGTATGTGTGGATGTTGCAGGGTATCAGTTGCGGGTAATACACGCTTTGCCTGTGTAGACGGCCCCGAATTTGATGGACACGAGGTAGATTTTGATGAATTGTCTAAAAGGCTGCAAGCCTATGTTGCAGATGAAAAGATTTCCTACGAGGCATTTAAGGAAAACTAGCAATAAACAGCCCGGGCATGGCCTGTTTTACTTTACTGTTTTCAAGTTAATTTAGCATATAATTATGGAGGGAAATCGTTAAAATGGCGGAACAACCCAAAAAAGAAAAAATACCCAGGCAGCCAATGCCTGAACAGGAACCAAAGGTTAGGGCAAGGAATTTTGATGAAGTGCCCTTAGGTTATTCAGAAGAGACTGCAATGAAGGAGGCCAGCCGGTGCCTGCAGTGTAAAAATCCAACGTGTGTAGCAGGCTGCCCTGTTGAGATTAATATACCTGCCTTTATAACTAAAATAAAAGAAGGCGACTTTCAGGGCGCAATATCAAAGATTAAACAGACAAATGCTCTACCCGCAGTATGTGGCAGGGTGTGCCCCCAAGAACTTCAATGCGAGAACTCCTGTATCCTTGGTAGAAAAGGAGAACCTGTTGCCATTGGCAGGCTGGAAAGATTCTGCGCAGACTGGGAAAGGGCTCAAGGGGAGGTTCCAATCCCGCCTATAGAGGCCTCGACCGGAAAGAAAGTTGCCGTGGTTGGTTCTGGTCCATCAGGACTAACTGTAGCAGGTGACCTCATTTTAAAAGGGCACGATGTTACGGTATTTGAGGCATTTCAGGTGCCAGGCGGTGTTCTGGTTTATGGTATTCCAGAATTTAGGCTGCCCAAGGCCATTGTGGCTGCAGAAGTGGATTATATGAAAAAACTTGGCGTTAAATTTGAGGTTGACACCGTTGTCGGCGCTACGGTATCAGTGGATGAGCTTTTTGAGGAGGGTTTTGATGCGGTTTATGTAGGCGTAGGTGCGGGGCTGCCGGTTTTTATGGGTATACCCGGCGAGAATTTAATAGGCATATACTCAGCAAATGAATACCTGACAAGAAGCAACCTCATGAAGGCCTATTTGTTCCCGGAATATGATACACCAATTATTAAGGGGAAAAATGTCACAGTCTTTGGTGCAGGAAATGTGGCAATGGATTCCGCAAGAACTGCATTGCGCCTGGGGGCCGAGAAGGTGACCGTTGTTTACAGGCGTTCGAGACAGGAGATGCCCGCCAGGGGTGAAGAGATACATCATGCAGAGGAGGAAGGTGTTGAGTTTCTTCTTCTCGCAGCCCCCTTAGAGTTTATTGGAGATGAAAACGGTCGCTTAACAGGCGTAAGGTGTCAGAAAATGGAGTTAGGGGAGCCGGACGCATCTGGAAGAAGAAGGCCTGTGCCTATAGAAGGTTCTGAGTTTGAAATCGCTTGTGATACTGCTGTGGTTGCCATAGGCGCGGGTGCAAATCCTCTTTTGACAAAGGCGACTGACGATATCCAGTTGAACAAAAGAGGGTATATAATAGCAGAGCCTGAAACAGGAAAAACAACAAAGAAGGCAGTCTGGGCCGGCGGCGATATAGTGACCGGACAGGCAACCGTTATACTTGCTATGGGGGCAGGTAGAGCAGTGGCTAATTCCATTCATAAATATTTGACTATTGGATGGTAAGAAAACACTACTTGCTGACCCTTAAATAAAGTCGCCGGGCATTTGGAGCAAAACCCACAATGATGCGTAACCTCCTGCAACGCGACACCAAGGGATGTCAACGAAGTTCCGATTCAGGGCAGCCTCATGACACATAGTGTTTTAACGAGGTTTAGTTTCTCCTGGGATTATCTTTATATCAGTAACTTATGTTATAGGGCATGTTTGGCCCCTTCGGACAGGAGGCTCTGCCTTCCGGGGCGGAGTCGCCACCCCTCCGGGCTGGAAGCGAGGATTAAGTCAAGCCGGAAGCCGTCAGTAGCTTCAGAACACACACCGTCTTGTATTTCTCTTTATGGCACTGCAGTAAAGACTACGTTAAGATATGAAATGATGGACTACGTTTGCGCCGGAGAAAAAAGATGTACCCTGAGCCCCCAGCAATTATCAGTACACATTAAACATCGAAAATCGAAAATTAAACATTAAGGGCTGGATTTACCCTGAGGCCCATGTATTATTGCACTAAATTGATCCCTCATCTCTGATCCCTACTTCTTATCCCAAAATATTGGCAATTTATAGCTTACAGTATCTTATAAAGGGATTTTCTTATCCTGCGATAGCTCCTTTTAAGCAGTATTGAGCCTTTTTCTATAAAGGTCACCCTGGAATATTGCCTGTCTTCATCGATAATATCCTCAAACCTCTTGCCATACTTCAACTTAATCCATGCATTA
>CAYMVB010000082.1:0-8283 GCA_964393665.1 uncultured Desulfobacteraceae bacterium
CATTGGAAATCAAACCCTATAGGAAAAGTACGGGGTACTTTGCCCTTTCTCAGAAAAATGGGAGATAAAAAAATTTACACAAAATAATTGACAGCACCCATAATGGTACGCGGGCTATTTAGTTCGCGGGATGGATAAATAAAGAGGAATCTACGTTGAAGGAAAAGCTTCTCGAATTAAAGGTTAGAGCCTTAAAAGACATAGAAAGCATTACTAATAAAGAAGAAATAAACAGGTTAAGGCACTACTATCTTGGCCGTAAAGGCGCCCTAACAAGCCTTTTAAAGGGAGTATCTCAGTTATCCGAGGAAGAAAGGCCGGTTATAGGTAAAATCGCCAATCAAGCAAAAACTGAGATTTCTGAAAAACTTCAATCCGCGCTGGAATCCTTAAAAATTGAAGATGCTGAAAAAGAGTCATACTTTGATGTCACCCTCCCTGGGAGACGTATCCCTTTGGGGCACCTGCATCCTATAACTCAAACAACAGAAGAAATTTGTGATATTTTTATAAAATTAGGGTTCAGCATTGTGGAAGGCCCTGAGGTGGAGCTTGATTATTACAATTTTGAGGCCTTAAATATACCTAAAGATCATCCAGCCAGGGATATGCAAGACACCTTTTATATATCTGACAATGTCGTATTAAGAACCCACACCTCCCCTATGCAAATAAGGACAATGGAAAATACACCACCACCGGTGAGCATAATAGCGCCAGGGAAAGTCTATCGCCCCGATTCAGATATAAGCCATACCCCCATGTTTCATCAGGTAGAAGGGCTGTTAGTAGACAAAGGTATCACCTTCGGAGATTTAAAAGGTGTGCTAACCACATTTGTCCATCAGATGTTTGGAGCAGATACGGATTTGAGATTCAGGCCAAGTTTTTTTCCTTTTACAGAGCCAAGCGCTGAGGTTGATATACAGTGCGTCGTTTGCCATGGCAAGGGCTGCAGGGTATGTTCTTATACCGGCTGGCTTGAAATATTAGGCGCTGGCATGGTCGACCCCGAGGTATTCAAGATTGTGAATTACGACATAGATACTATTTCCGGTTTTGCTTTTGGCATGGGCATTGAAAGGATAGCCATGCTTAAAACAGGCCTGGATGATATAAGGCTACTTTTTGAAAATGACATAAGATTTTTACAACAGTTTTAGGCAAAGGATAGAGGAACATATGAAAGTAAGCCTTAACTGGCTAAAAGAATTTGTAGACATTGATATGCCACCGGATAAGTTAGGGGATGCCCTTACCATGGCAGGCCTCGAGGTGGAAAATATTGAGAGAAAGGGTCAAAAACTCAACGAATTTGTGGTTGGTAAGATTCTGGACATTAAACCACATTCTAACTCCGATAGATTGTCTGTATGCGAGGTGGATGCAGGCGCAAAAACACTATCTGTTGTTTGCGGTGCCAACAACATGAAAATAGGTGATTTCTCCCCATTAGCCCTTCCGGGTACAAAACTTGCCGATGGAACTAAAATAAGAGAAAGCAGGATTAGGGGAGTAGCATCCCAGGGAGTTCTCTTAGCAGAGGACGAAATGGGCCTCACCAATGATCATACAGGCATCATGATACTTAAAAACGATGTAAGGCCCGGGAAACCTTTTTCTGATGTTATGGACCTCGAAGACTGGATTTTCGATATAAACCTAACACCCAACCGAGTCGACTGCTCATCTGTTTTGGGTATTGCCCGAGAGATAGGTGCCCTAACAAAGAAAAAGATTAGGATGCCTGAGATAACTATCACGTGGGGTGATAGACCAATTAATGACTTAGCCTCTATAACAATCCTCGATAGCGCTGGCTGTCCTAGATATTCCGCTGGCCTTGTGGAGAATGTAAACATTGCCCAATCCCCGTTCTGGATGAGATATAGACTCCATTCGTGTGGAATTAGACCTATCAGTAATGTCGTTGATATAACCAACTATATTCTTTTAGAGTTAGGGCAACCATTGCATGCCTTCGATTATCATATTCTCTCAGGCAAAAAAATAGTGGTAAAAAGGGCAGAAAAGGGTCAATCGTTTACCACATTAGATAACGAGATAAGAGAGCTTAATGACAACACCCTAATGATATGCGATGGAGAACAAGCAGTTGCAATTGCTGGAATAATGGGCGGCCTTAATTCTGAGATAACGGAAAAGACAAGGTCAGTACTTATAGAAAGCGCCTATTTCAATCCTACGATGATCCGTCGCGCTTCAAAAAAGATTTCCCTTTCAACAGAGGCATCCTATCGCTTTGAAAGAGGTATTGATATAGAAGGTGTGGGCAGGGCCTTAAAGAGGTCACTAATGCTAATCTCCCAAATTGCCGGCGGAGAAATCGCAAATGGAATCATAGACCTATACCCTGAACCCTGGAAGGCACCAAAAATCTTACTTGATGTTCACAAAGTGAATACAATTTTAGGAATGTACACAAGTCCCAAAGAGGTATCAGATCATCTTTCCTATCTTAATATGGATGTGAAGATTACAGAAAAAGAAAAAATGGAGGTCATACCTCCATCATATAGGGTTGACATAACCAGGGATGCTGATATTATTGAGGAAATCGCCCGATCAATTGGATATGACAAAATACCGGCCACAGTGCCTCATATAAGTTCACGAGCAGATAGTATCTCAGGATCTGCCCTAAAAAATAGAATAAAGGACCGCCTTGTGTCTATGGGATTTACCGAGATAATCACCTATAGCTTTATATCCCCAAAATCTGCTGACATTTTAGGTGCGGATGAAAACAGCGACCTGCGGTCTTTTGTAAAACTGTTAAACCCTCTTTCCCAGGATCAATCAGTAATGAGGACCTCCTTATTGCCAGGTCTATTTTCAACAGTCAAATTGAACTCGATAAGGGGGCAGAATGACCTGCGCATCTTTGAATGGGGAAAGGTGTATATAAAGGGGGAGGATGAATTACCCGATGAAAAACTGGTTCTTGCTGCCTTAATAACGGGCATGGAAAATCCTAAGAGCTGGTGCCAGGTAGCCAGGGAAATGGATTTTTTCGATATCAAGGGGATGGCAGAAAATATACTGGAAGACATAGGTATTCAAAATAGTGAATTTCAGAAAACAGATCCTAAACCCGCGTATGATAATAATGAATATGCGAGGATTTTTTCATCAGGAAAAGTAACGGGTATAATTGGGAAGGCCTCAAAAAAGGTTTTGGAAGGTTACGAAATTAATCAAAATGCCTATGTTCTTGAATTAGATATCAATGCCCTCTCACCACTTTCAAAGTGGGAAAAAATCTTTAAGCCTTTGAACAAATTCCCCGCGGTTAAAAGGGATATATCAATTATTATCGATCAGTCCGTTGAAAGCACCTACATAGTAAGTTTGGCTAAACAAAAAGGCAGAAATCTGGTAGAATCTGTTGATATATTCGATGTTTATCAGGGGAAGGGAATAGATTCAGGGGAAAAGGCACTAGCTATAAGGATTAGCTATAGATCGGACAAAAGGACATTGACGGACAAGGAGGTAAATCGAGTTCATGATGAAATCATAAAAGAGGTGCGCCGTAAGACAGGTGGAAGGCTAAGGGAAGGATAAGTATCCGTTCAAGCAGACTTTGAACTATTAACTGTTTCTATGGTTGCGTAAAGCACTTATAGAATGTAACAAAAGACCTTCAGAGTTTCATACAAAAGGATAGTAATGTGGCATAAAGGCTTTTTTATATTGTAAATAACCATAAAAAGCATAAATATGGACATTCCTGACAACAAACGGTTTTTTCGAATAGGCGAGGTAAGCCGAATAATAGGTGTAAAAACCCATGTCCTTCGATTTTGGGAAAAAGAGTTTCCAGAGATTAAACCTAAAAGAACAGAGGCCCATCAAAGAGCATACAGACGAGAAGATATTCAGACTATCGAAAAAATAAAAAACCTATTGTATGAAGAAAAATTAACAATAAACGGCACAAAAAAGAGACTTAAATCAAAAGACAAGCTTAGTTCTGTGGGGAACGATAATTTTTTACATGAAATCAGAGATGAACTTAGACAAATCCTGAAAATCCTGCAATAACGCCCCTTTATTTGTATCAAATTTCATTTCATCTCCAGTATGTCTTTAATAATCATTCATTTTCCCTGCTTATTGCCGTAAAAATACCACATCTCACGGTAAGAAAGCTTGGCTATAGCAACTCAAGCTATATTCGGGCATATATAAAGCGATCTAAAGACTATAATTAATGTGTTTATATGAATGAACCAGTAAAAAAATTTGTTAAAGAATTAACACCATACCCGCCAGGTAAACCAATAGAGGAATTAGAAAGGGAATACGGGATAAAAAACTCTATTAAATTGGCTTCAAATGAAAACCCCTTAGGACCTTCTCCAAAGGCCATAAAGGCTATCAAAGAATCATTGAATAAAATCAATAGATATCCTGACAGCAAGGGTTATTATCTGAAAAATAGGCTGGCAGAAAAATTTGGATTGTCAATGGCCAATATCATTTTAGGAAATGGCTCCGACGAGATAATAAAATTAGCCACGCATGCCTTTGTCTCACCTGGCGACGAGGTTATTATTCCTTTTCCTACCTTTCTGATGTACGAAAAGAATGCTCAGAGCTTTCAGGGAAAGATAATCAAAATACCATTAAAAGATTTCTATATTGATTCGAATGCTATTATACATGCTATATCTGAAAAGACAAAAATAATTTTTCTTAACAACCCAAACAATCCTACAGGTACAGCCCTTGGCATTAATGAAATCTCTCATTTTTTGCAATCAATGCCCAAAGAGATTATCATGGTGTTGGATGAAGCCTACATAGAATTTGCTACAGAAAAAAATATTGAAAGTGCAATTCACCTTTTAGAATCCTACCCGAACCTAATTATTCTAAGGACCTTCTCGAAGCTTTATGGTTTAGCGGGGTTAAGAATTGGCTACGGATTTGCCTCCAAAGACATAATAAATTTATTGACCCTTCTTCAGCAGCCTTTCAGCACTAATTACATCGCACAGGTCGGAGCCATAGCAGCCCTTAGTGATGACAAATTTGTCAAAAAAACTCTTGCATTAATAACAGAAGGCCTTAAGTTCATATATTCACAACTAAATACAATGGGCCTCCAATATATCACTACCCAGACAAATTTCCTCATGATAAAAACGCCTATTGGCTCAAAAGAGACCCATAAACGCATGCTTAAAGAGGGGGTAATAATACGACCCATGGAGGACTTTGGAATAAAGGATTTTATAAGGATTAATATTGGCTTGCCTGAAGAAAATGAAAGATTCATAAGAACCTTAAAAAAGATTCTTCAATAAATTGGATAGCATTATAACCATTGATGGACCAACAGGGTCAGGGAAAAGTACAGTGAGCCGTTTGCTTGCAGAGAGATTAAGCTATAGATATCTTGATACGGGCGCAATGTATAGAGCCGTTGCGATTGCCACCTTAGACGCAAACGTTAATTTACAAGATATCAATAAAGTAGAAGAACTATGCAACACCATTGATATCGAGTTTGTTAGGGAGGGTGAATCAACTAAGGTTTTGCTAAATGATAAGGATGTCACGAAAGAGATAAGGCACCCTTCTATAGATTTGTTTGCGTCTAACGTCTCTGGCCTTGATATTGTAAGACAGACAATGGTTAGATTGCAGAGGAACGAGGGCATTAAAGGCCGGCTGGTAGCAGAAGGAAGAGACATGGGCACAGTTGTTTTCCCAGATGCCACGCATAAATTCTACCTTGATGCATCTATGGAGCTAAGGGTAACAAGGCGATTTCGTGAAAGACAAAAAAGGGGGGAACCTGTTTCAAGAGAAAAGGTAAAAGAAGACCTTATCAAGAGAGACCATCAGGATATACATAGGAGTCTGTCCCCATTAAAACCTGCTAAAGATGCAACCATAATCGATACTACGCTATTAGGTATCGACCAGGTTGTTGAGGTTATGATAAAAGAAATAAAAGGCGCCAATAGAAAGCGATAAAAATAGAGTTTTCAGCCTGCTTATTCTTAGAAAAATATGTTGAGAATAAATAAGAATTGAATTATAAGATAAATTTTTGTATATATAATAATATTTTAATTTTAACAAATCTATTTTTTTAGGGGGATACATGTTAATGGGTGAACAAACAGACGAAACCAAAGAAGACAACAAAGTAACTGATAAACAAACTGAATTAGAGGTCAGCAAGCCTGATGAGAAAGAATCTGAATCTCTTGATAGCAAAAAAGATGAAGATACTTCAGACATGAATATGGAGGAAATGTATGAGCAGAGCATGAGGCAAATTCAGGAAGGCGAGTTAGTAGAGGGAGAAATTATAAAAATAGAAGACGACTTTGTCTTAGTGGATATCGGTTATAAATCAGAAGGTGTAATACCTATCAAGGAATTTAAGGATTCAGATGGAAAGGTAACAGCCAAGAAAGGCGACAAGATTGATGTTGTTCTTGAAAAAAAGGAAGACGATGAGGGGGCAGTAACCCTTTCCATAGAAAAGGCAAAAAAAATACGGGTCTGGGATAAAATTAAGGAGATATACGATAATGATGGATCAATTCTTGGAATAGTTACCTCCAAAGTCAAAGGTGGATTGTCAGTAGACATTGGGCTGCCGGCCTTCCTGCCCGGATCTCATATAGATCTTCACCCTATTAGAAACCTTGACAGCTTAGTAGGTAAGGAAATAGAGCTTAAAATCCTGAAATATAACAAAAGGCGCAACAATATTATTGTATCTCGAAGGGCAATCCTCGAAAAAGATAGATTAAAACAAAAGGCAAACACATTAGCACTTATTGAGGAAGGAGCCGTATTAAAAGGGACGGTCAAAAATATCACTGACTACGGCCTCTTTGTTGATCTTGGTGGCATAGACGGGCTATTGCATATAACGGATATGTCTTGGGGTAGGATTTCACACCCTTCCTCAATGTATCAAATTGGCGATGAAATAACGGTTAAGGTTATTAGCTTCGACAGGGAGAAAGAAAGGGTATCTTTAGGTATTAAACAGCTTAAGCCTGATCCTTGGCTGGATGCAGAAAAACGGTTTGCCGCAGGTACAAAAGTTACAGGAAAAGTAGCCAACCTGACAGATTATGGCGCATTTGTAGAGATAGAAGAAGGTGTTGAGGGCCTCATTCACATTTCAGAAATGTCCTGGACAAAAAAGATAAAACACCCATCTCACATTGCAAACATTGGAGATACCGTTGAGGCTGTAATATTAGATTTGGATACAAAGTCACGAAGAGTTTCGCTGGGCATGAAGCAGATAAAACAGAATCCCTGGGATATAATCGGGGAAAAATATCCTGTTAACACCATTATTGAAGGTCGGATAAAAAATATCACGGATTTTGGCCTGTTCATTGGAATAGATGAAGACATTGATGGGCTCGTGCATATATCTGATATATCCTGGACAAAGAAGATTAGACATCCATCGGAGCTGTACAAAAAAGGTGAAGAAATCCAGGCAAAAGTTTTATCAATAGATAAAGAAAATGGGCGGTTTACTTTGGGGATAAAACAACTCACCAAGGATCCCTGGGAGGAAATACCTTATAAATATAAGCCCGGCACGAAAGTTACTGGAAAGATTACCAATATAACTGACTTTGGCTTATTTGTAGAGTTAGATGAAGGCATTGAGGGTTTAGTTCATTTATCCGAAATAGGTAAAGATAAATCTGAATCCCCTCTCGGAAAATACCAGATTGATGATGTTATTCATGCTCTGGTAGTAAATGTTTCAAAGGAAGAGAAAAAAATAGGCCTGTCTATTAAAAGACTCAAGGATAAAGAATTAGAGGATGTTTATAAAAGCTACGATAAAAAAGAAGAAAAAGCCCCCTCTGAATTTGGAAGACTCATTAAGGAAAAGCTAGAGAAAAATGCTTCTTTGAATTTAAGTAATAATGAAAATGAGGATGATAAAAAAGAAGAGCCAAGCGAAACTGAGTCAGATGATACGGAAGAAAAGGATCCAACAACAGACTAAAAAACACTCATAAGCGTTCACAGGTTAAAAGGTTTCCCGCTGAAAGCGTGATTCAGAGTTGCCTTCCTGCCTATGCATTTGCAGGCAGGCCTTTAAGCAATTGATATATGAAGGCAAGAAGTATATTTCCGGGTAAGGCCGGGTTACGTGCAACATCCTGGAATTAAGCACCCTCAGTTCCCACGTTTAACATTCAGGCTTATGGATTCTGTCTTTAGCTATTGAACCTTTGAACCTTTATCCGC
>CAYMVB010000083.1:0-2438 GCA_964393665.1 uncultured Desulfobacteraceae bacterium
ATCTGGGGGATGGAGGAAAGGGCTGATGATACAGTAAAGATGAAAAAAACTAAAAACATAATAGGCAATAGAAATGAAAGATGTCTTTTGTAGGTTTTCATAGAATTTGGCCTCCTCTATTTTAAAGCTTGGTTTTTCTCTATACCTCATAAATCATCTGGGCAAGCGTGACTGCAGTACTTTTTTCCACGCTTTTTTATCTGAAGCTTTTGAAAAGCAAAATCTATTTACTTTTTGATCTAGTTTTCGATACGTTATACGCATTTCATTACCAATTAAAAATCTATGATACCCAGCGCCTTTCTCAATATTACCAGTGCATCACCCACATTGATAACCCCATCAGGGTTGGGTTTGTTTTCTACATCCAGGGGAGCAACATCACCATGGATTGTATCCTCTGATGTAGGTGTCTCTAAACCCAAGGCGAAGCGTAAGGCAACCAGGGCATCGCCTACATTTACCATGCCGTCCCTGCTTCCAAGGGGGGCAACATCGCCGTCTGGCTGAGCTGTAATAGCGCTCCCTGCATGTCTGAAACCAGAATATATGCGATAGTTTGTGCTTGATGATGAGCTGAGAGGGGATGATTGGGAAAGGATATGGGAAAGGCTATAGTTATCTGAGTTTGACTGGCCGCCGGCACCGGTTATTACATACTTCTCGATTGTATAATTGCTGCTGGATTGCTCTGATCCATACGCTATTGAAGATATCATGCCTGTTAGAAATATGACAATAAATAAAACAACTTTCCTCCGTGCTGTTCCCATGGCATTTCTCCTTTATTGGCCTATTTTGATTTCAATGCATTATTACATTGCAATCCTGTTTAAGCCAGATTATGCAGTAGGTGGCTACTGCCTAACCTGGGTTGTATTCCAGGGGTGCAGATGCTATCAGAAACACAAGAAGATTAGGGATACTATTAATTGCCACTGATATTATTTTTTTTCGTATCTCATTCTTATCAGATGACGCATTCTGTTTACATACGCCGGTACAAAAAATAACCTTAAGAAGATAGACTCCATGTTCAGGTTTTAAGGATTATTTTAAAAATAATTTCTCTGAACATATTCAGTGAAAAATGAGGGTTCTATATTTTTTTAAAACCTATTGATGGAAAATAGATTCTATTTCACTCGTACTCACCTAGAGATTGAAGGATTTGAAAAAACGGTTTTTTTGACAGGCTAGATCTTACTATAAATTAGAAAAAATTTATTTTATATTTTTTATTACACAGCTAAATCTAAAAATCAACATGTAATAACGCTCTTCATAAAAAGTCGATGTGCCTATTGACTATTTATGAAATAACCACAATTACCATGTATCATTTTTGGCCACTTCAAGTGTTTCTCTAATAAATGGAGGCATATATATGTGTTCTGTGTCAAAAGACGAAAGCGCCCTCACCAATATCGCTATCTTTTTTTTAAGAGGCTCGTAGGGGTCTATGAAAATTTTATACTGGCCTTTCAGTTTACAAATACCACCATTGCTTAAAAATTCATCCGAACTCACCTGTTCATAAACAATTTCAATATCGAGCTTATCAGCAATATTTTCAAGGCTCTCAAGAATCTTCCATGCTTCCATACAAGGTAATGCCTTATTAAATAATCAAACAATAACCTACATAATCCTTTAGGCCTTAACTTAATACATGTATCTATAAAATATTTAAAAGACTGTTAGTATTCCACATAGCTATATGAAAGGTATTTTGTCAACAACAGGGCGTGAATGCACAATGAATTAGCAATCAAATCATGTAAAAGAAACCGTAACCGTTCACGGGTTCAGCGTTCTGCCCGCCACAAAAACGGCGGATAAAGGTTCAAAGGTTCAATAGCTAAAGACAGAATCCATAAGCCTGAATGTTAAACTTGGGAACTTAGGGTGCTTAATTCCAGGATGTTGCACGTAACCCGGCCTTACCCGGAAATGTACTTCTTGCCTTCATATATCAAGTGCTTAAAGGCCTGTATGCAAATGCATAGGCAGGAAGGCAACCCTGAACCTTTGAACCTGTGAACGCTTACCCTTATTTATCACCTCTCAATAATTAGCCTGCAAAAGTCTTTACCAGTGAGGGTATTCAGATTCATACTCAGTTAATTATCACATTTTTTCTGTGATTTCAAAATATTTCCTGGATATTTAGGGCTTTATTCTGTAAAATTAATTATTCGAGTAATCCTTTAAACGCATTGCGCAGACAGAAGCTCAAAAACATACCGCTACAAGCCTCAAAAATCTTTTGCCATACAATGGAGGTTATTATGAATGATTCTACTGAAAATCAAAAGGAGCCAAAAAACCCTGAAATACTACCACATGCTACGGGCTTAAAAAAGGCCGATCCGATTAAGAGGGTAATTGCCTTTATAATCGATGTTATAGCATCCATGATCATTGGTTTGATCCCG
>CAYMVB010000084.1:0-1902 GCA_964393665.1 uncultured Desulfobacteraceae bacterium
ATAACAAGCGGCACAAGAATCCTTATAACATTATGATAAACTCCACAACTAAGGACAATAAGCCCCTTTTCAAAACATCGGGTTGCAATTTGCTTTGTCTCATCTGGAGCAGGCTCTTTGCTCTCCCGATCCTTCACCAGCTCCATGCCTATCATTGGACCAAGGCCGCGAACATCACCGATGATTTCATATCTCTTCTGCATATCCAGGAGTCTTTCTCGTAGATTGTCTCCAAGCTTTCTTGCGTTCTCTAACATTGTATCATCTAAGGTGTCTAAAACCGCCAGCCCTGCCCTGCATGCAATGGGGTTACCACCGTAAGTTCCGCCAAGCCCACCAACATGAGGGGCATCCATCAAGTCTGCTCTACCAGTAACTCCAGCCAAAGGCAGCCCTGCAGCAATAGATTTACCAGTCAAAATTATATCAGGCACTACATCATAATGCTCAGATGCGAAAAGCCTCCCTGTTCGCCCCATACCAGACTGGATTTCGTCTATAATAAGAACTATGCCATGGCTTTCACATATTGCCTTAAGCTTATTAAAATAGCCTGGTGGGGGAACAATAAAACCTCCCTCACCCTGGACCGCCTCAACAATGATGGCTGCGACTGAATCGGCTGCTACGTAACTAATAAAAAATTTCTCTAAATAGTCTGCGCAATGGAGATTGCACTCAGGGTATTTAAGTCCAAAAGGACATCGATAGCAATAGGGGAAAGGCATCCGGTAAACCTCCGGACAGAATGGACCAAAACCCCGCTTGTAAGGGTTTACCTGGCTGGTAAGGGTCATTGCCATGTAGGTTCTACCATGAAAGGCATTCTCGTAAGCTATAATAGCCTGCCTTTTGGTTGCATACCTGGCAATCTTTATTGAATTCTCTACTGCCTCTGCCCCGCTGTTTACAAACATCGTTTTTTTCGGGAAAGTACCAGGAGTTAACTCGTTTAACCTCTTAGCCAGCTCAACATATGGTTCATACATAACCACATGAAAGCATGTGTGAATAAACTGCTCTGCCTGTTGCTTTATAGCATCCACAACTTTTTCGGCACAATGGCCTACATTCTCAACCCCGATCCCGCCTGCAAAATCAATGTATTCCTTACCCTCAACATCCTCAATTACCGCACCCTTCGCACGCTTTACAAAAATCGATGTAATATTAAACGGTGCAGGCGGTACATGCTCTTTCCTGAGCTCCATAAGCTCTTGATTTTTTTTATTTCCCATGCTCAAACCTCCGTTTATTGCCTCTAATAGATGACGATTTTGTTACTTTTTTTGATATGTATGAGAGCAATTACTGTACCAAAAAATCAATAGTGACTGAGTTATTTATGCTAACCTAAAATTTAACCGGAAGGATCCCATACTTGTTGGCTCTCGGCCAACAAACCTGGAATGCCCAGTCATTATCAAGGCTAAATATTTTTTTAATTGCGCTAAATAGGAAACAGATTTCCTTTATATATTGATGCAATATATCATCTTGATGCTTAAATGCATCATTAAATTCCATTTTTTTTGGATTGTGGCATATTTTTAATTTCTAATAATTTTTTTAAGTTCAACATGGCTTTGTTCTTAAAATACTATGATTCTCAAATTTTTTGTTTCTTTCTCATTTCATGTGGGTAAATTCCCCGACCTTGATGAAAGTTTCTCCCTTTCTTTCCCTCAACTCTTACGTTACAGAAGTAGGAGCTGCAAGGATAAAGACTCCCTTGATGGGAGGCTCTCTCATTCTTTCCCCTCCCTTGGCAGGGATTACTTTTTCCCCTCCCTTGATGGGAGGCTCTCTCATTCTTTCCCCTCCCTTGATGGGAGGGGATTAAGGGGAGGGTGTAATAAACAATTTATCCGTACCACCTCCCTGTCTGCGTGCAACGCACAG
>CAYMVB010000085.1:0-6157 GCA_964393665.1 uncultured Desulfobacteraceae bacterium
TTACATAGTGTCGCGGATAACCTTCAGATGCTGGATGAAGAAATATTATCAAGGGCAAAAGATGACATCCAGGACTATCAAATAGTTTCCGAGTTTCAGACAGATAGATATCTTAAGGTATTGATGAAGGTCAGGGTAAACAGAGCCCTTTTAGATAAACGCCTTGAGAGCTTAGGTTTTCTTGAAAGTGATAAGCCAAAGGCCAGTATTCTTTTCATGGTCTCCGAGAAGCAGTCTGACTTTCCTCCAGTGTATTGGTGGCATGAGCCTTTTAGTCAAATATCACTTACGCAGACGGAGTTGTCTCTTATAAGATTATTTGAGGATAAAGGGTTTCGGGTTATCAATAAATCTTTCTATGCGCCAGGGGAAGATTATGATGATAGTATGCTTCGCATGCATTTAAGTAATGAAGATGCTGTTAAATGGGGAAAGATATTTTCTGCTGATATAGTAATAACTGGAGATGCCAATTTGTACGGTGAGTCATGGGCGTCGATTTTTTTAAAGGCATTAAGGGTAAATGATGGGTTGGTGCTTGCCCAAGGGTATAGAGAGGCAGTACTGGCAGATAATCATAGGGGTGAAAGAACGGCAGTCGGGCTGGCTATAGATAGCTGGGCCCGGGATATGATTTCATACGTGTTACATGGTGTAGGGCCTGCTGAAAGGTCGATTAATAATATAGAGATTGTATTAGAGGGGCTGACGGATTACAAGGGGTTTATTGAGTTTAAAGAATTTTTAAGGACAAATTTTCCGGAAATAAGATTTTTACTGGAAAAAAGGCTTAAAAAGGAATCAATAACACTATCCCTTAATCTAAGTACAAATTCAAACGCACTTGCAAAAAAAATACAAAATTTATCTGATAAACCGTTTTCATGTGAAATTGATAATATAAACGAGCAAGGATTTACATTGACAATAAAATGAATATCCCGAATCTAATAACAATATTTAGGATACTTCTTGTACCGTTTTTTATAATATACATGATTAATCAAAGAATTTTGGCCTCTCTTGTTGTTTTTGTAATCGCAGGATTAAGTGATGCAGCAGACGGATTTATTGCAAGGGCCTTTCATAAAAAAACCAACATGGGGACCTACCTCGATCCTTTAGCCGATAAAATTTTACTTGTTTCTGCTTTTATAACCATGGCCATGTTTAACATGCTTCCGCCTTGGGTTGCTGTTTTAACAGTAAGCAGGGATGTTATTATTTTGTTAGGGGTATTGATTCTGTTTTTAAACAATTATCCTGTTAAGGTTAAACCATCTATTTTAAGCAAGGCTACAACATTATCTCAGGTAGTTACTATAATAATTATATTATTTGACAGATATTTACATATTATGCTTTTTGAAATATATCTATTGTGGCTAGTGGCCTTGCTTACTATACTTTCAGGTCTCCAGTACATAAGAAATGGCCTATTTATTTTGAGCAAGGGTATGAATGGTGATTTTTCTTGACATAATGAGATTGTAATTGATACATAGTTTTTACATAAATCATAGGCGCGTAGCTCAGGGGGAGAGCGCTACCTTGACACGGTAGAGGTCACGGGTTCAAATCCCGTCGTGCCTACCATAAACTATTAAAAGTTAGGGGATTATTTTAATCCCCCTTTTTTTGTTCTAAAATCCATGCTTAGTAAGCGGCTTGGAATATAACTTTAGTGTTTAAATTTCAAGAGTATCTATTGCTTAATGAGGCCGTTGACGAGGCTAAAAAATTTTATAGAGTACCTATGCTTTGCTATAAATGTTTCTGTTTACAGGCAGGTAGATTTATAACTTTTTAGCTTGACTGAAACGTTGATTCGCAATAAGTTTTTTAAAAACCAGGAAAAAAATCATGGCTGAGACCAAATATATCATTGTAACGGGAGGGGTGCTTTCCGGTCTGGGAAAAGGAATAGCGGCTGCATCCATAGGATATCTTCTTTCCTCCAGATTGAAAATAGTGCCGGTTAAATGTGACGGCTATCTCAACGTAGATCCAGGGACGATGAACCCATTTGAACATGGTGAGGTATTTGTCCTCGATGATGGCGGAGAAGTCGACATGGATTTTGGGCACTATGAGAGATTTTTGGGGATTTCCTGCCAGTCCAAATGGAATTTAACCATGGGAAAGGTATTTAACATGGTAAGGGAGAAGGAGAGGAGGGGAGACTATTTAGGGAAGACCGTTCAGTATATCCCCCATGTTACTGAGGTAATAAAAAACCATATATACGAGATTGCCGCAGAACAATCTGCTGACCTTATTATCGTGGAGATTGGAGGCACAGTAGGCGACATTGAAAATGAGCTTTTCCTTGAGGCAATGAGACAGATGAAGGAAGATGTTGGCAGACATAACATTGTTTACGTTCATTTAACATATGTTCCTATTCCTTATGGCGTTCATGAACAGAAATCCAAACCCACACAGCAGAGTGTTAATTTACTGAAGCAAAGAGGAATTTTTCCGGATATTATTATAGGCCGTTGCTCTGAATTTCTAACCGAGGAGGTAAAATCAAAGATATCACGTTTTTGTGATGTTAGCCCTGAGTCTGTGATAACTGGACTCGATGTTGATGACATTTATGAAATACCTGTTGTATTTGAAAAAGAGGGATTGGCTGAAATCCTGCACAAAAAACTAAACATATATTCACCGCCGGACTTGAGGAAGTGGAAGAAACTTATTGAAAGCCTTAGAAAGCCAAGGGGCGAAATAACTATTGCCATATGTGGTAAATATACAAAATTGGAGGATTCTTATGCATCTATCATCGAGTCACTCAATCACTGCTCAGCCCATTTTGGCAGTAGGATACATATTACATGGATAGAAACAACAGATATTAAAGATTCAGCGCTTTTAGATAAAATAGATGGCATTATCGTGCCCGGAGGTTTTGGCGTAAGGGGCACGGAGGGAAAAATAGATATAATCAGAAGGGCAAGGGAGCAGGACATACCTTTTCTTGGTCTTTGCCTTGGGCTTCAATTAGCTGTGGTAGAATATGCACGAAATGTTTGTCATCTGGATGGGGCAAACAGCACAGAGTTCGATCCGGATACGCCATTTCCCGTAATAGATATTCTTCCAGAACAAAAGGAGATTAAGGAAAAGGGTGGAACAATGAGGCTGGGGGCGTATGAGGCAGTGGTAAAAGAAGGCACGCTGGTACGTAAGCTCTACGAGTCCTCTCGTGTTTCGGAGAGGCACAGGCATCGCTATGAGGTAAACCCCGAGTATCATAAGCTGCTAATGGACAATGGGCTTGTTTTTTCTGGAACAAGTGAAGACGGCAGGCTCGTAGAGTTTATCGAGTTGCCCGGTTTGAAATATTTCGTGGCTACCCAGGCCCACCCCGAGCTGAAATCAAAGCTAACAAAACCGTCGCCTCTATTCTATGGTTTTATTAAGGCGAGCATGAGATCAGGGCAGCCTTAATTAAATTGTGTTGCCGTTTTTTTGAGAAACACCATCAGAAGAGATAGTGCTGCTGGCGTTATGCCTGGTATCCTTGACGCTTGGCCCAATGATAATGGTTTTATAGATAATAGCTTTTCTTTTAACTCATTGGAAAGACCTGATATATCATTATATCTAAAATCTGTGGGAATCTTTATTTTTTCAAGGTTCTTGAATTTTGTGACCTCATTTATCTGACGTTGAATATACCCCTCATATTTTATCTCGATTTCCACATTCTGCGAAATATCCTCTGCTTTATTTTCATATTCCTTATCGAATATTTTTATGCCTTCATAGTCTAATTCAGGCCTTTTTAGTATCTGGCTCAGGGGTGTTACATTTTTTATCGGGCTGGAGCCCTTTTCTATAAGGTAATCATTGACCTTTTTTGAAGGACTGATTGTGGTATGTTTAATTCTATGTATTTCTTCAGCTATGATATTCCATTTCTCCTTCATTTCATAGATGGCGTCATCATTTATAAGGCCTAATTCATGGCCTTTTTCCATCAACCTTTTTTCAGCATTACTTTCCCTAAGAAGTAGCCGGTATTCCGCCCTGGACGTAAACATACGGTATTGCTCTTTCGTTCCTTTCGTGACCAGATCGTCTACCATTACAGCCACATAAGCCTCTGACCTATCAAGTATAAAGGCCGGCCGTTTTTGAATCTTTGAAGCTGCATTGATACCAGCCCATATACCCTGGGCTGCGGCCTCCTCATATCCTGAGGTTCCGTTAATCTGCCCTGCCATGTATAAGCCTTGAATAGTTTTAGTCTCAAGTGTTGGGAATAATTGCAATGGGTCTACATAGTCATATTCGATTGCATATGCCGGCCTCATGATTTCAGCCTCCTCCAATCCCACAACAGACCTCACGAAAGGTATTTGCACATCCATAGGAAGGCTGTTTCCCAATCCACTTGCATAGATCTCCTCGGTTTCTATGCCCTCAGGTTCGAATACTATTTGATGCTTATCCCTTTCAGAAAACCGGACGACTTTGTCCTCTATAGATGGACAATATCTCGCCGGGGTACCGGTGATTCTACCTCCATAGAGTGCGGATAGCTTCAGATTTTTCCGCACTATTTTATGCGTATTATTGTTTGTATGGCCAATAAAGCATGGTACCTGATCGAGTTCTATTCTTTTGGTAAAGAAAGAAAATGGCCGGGGATTGTCTTCCCCCTCCTGTTTCTCAAATGTACTAAAATCGATGGAGGTTTTTTTAAGCCTTGGAGGTGTGCCTGTCTTCATTCTTCCAAGACTGAATCCGAGATTTTTTAGACTGTCTGCCAGCCCATAGGAAGCAAATTCACCAGCCCTGCCTGCCTTAATAGCTGTAAATCCAATATGTACCAAACCTTTAAGAAATGTCCCTGTAGCAAGAATTACAGCTCGAGATTCATAAACAAAACCTGTCTGGTCTTCAATCCCTGCAACATGGCGATTTTCTACTACCAGCCTTTCTACCATGGCCTGCTTAATTTCCAGGTTGGGTTCTTTTTCAAGGACCTCTTTCATAGCTATATGGTACCGGATTTTATCGTTTTGTGTTCTTGAGGATTGGACAGCGGGTCCCTTTTTGGTATTTAAGGTGCGATATTGCAGGGCCGTTTTATCAGTTATCTTAGCCATTTCACCGCCAAGGGCATCAATCTCTTTTACAAGCTGACCTTTGGCCACCCCCCCTATGGAGGGACTGCATGGCATTTTAGCTATTCCATCGAGGTCTATGGTCATCAGTAAAACGCTGCAACCCATGCGCGCAGAGGCAAGGGCTGCCTCGCAACCTGCATGCCCAGCACCTACGACTATGACGTCATATTTTTTAGGATAATAGGATTTCATTTCATTATTATAAGCTTTCTATAAAATAAAAAACAAATGGCCTTTTCAGCTATTCGCTAGCGGCCTCTATTAAAAATGATGCATTACGAGAGATACTAATTTTTTGTAACTATTCAGGTTTTAGGTTGAAGACTGAAGACTGAAGTACTTCAAACAACTCGTAATGCTTACATCAAACCATGCAGCTCTTCCCTCGGAAATCTTGCGGTCACCTTGTAGGCCAATAATATCAACTCATCAGCCAACTCAAAAGCGCGGAGTTTTGTGTGATCGCGCCTGTCTGCGCCTGCCTGTGCGTGTCCGCACGCAGACAGGTGCAACGCACAGGCAGGCCTGTTCTTTCCTATCAACCTTCAGTCTTCAACCTTCAACCTTCCTCACCCTTCTACCTTCAGCCTATCTACCTGGTTAGTAACAATTTTTTTAGTATTTTTAAAACCAATAATAGAGCAGGCGGTGTTTGTCAATATGCTACTATATCGTAAGAGTTTATAGCTGCAACAAATAGTATTCTACTATATTTTATTGAAAGGACAACAATTTTCAAAAACTTTTTGTAGAAATCAGACTGTATGCCATTTTACAATAGCTTGTTTATAACAATTATTGTCCTTAAAGATGACTAATAAATACAAGAAAGCTCACTTGCTGATAATACTTTTACTTTCCTTTTTAGAGGCTCTCTTTAAGTGCTCAACTAAGTTAAAGATGAGTCTCCTAAAAATATTTGCACATTGTTTTTATATATGATAAATTTTTGTAAACTTTTCTAAATATTCAAAATAGATGGCCAGGTTTGGATTTAAATACATCTAAAA
>CAYMVB010000086.1:0-2198 GCA_964393665.1 uncultured Desulfobacteraceae bacterium
TGATAATCCATTGCCAGGGTATTATTAAAAGTGTATAAGGTACTTTGAAAAAAAATAATATTTTATTGACAATAATAATTTCTTATGTAGTATTATCGAGCACAAGGGGCTGTAGCTCAGATGGGAGAGCGCATGACTGGCAGTCATGAGGTCAGGGGTTCGATCCCCCTCAGCTCCACCAATGAAATCACCAAGCAAAGCCTGCAGCGCAAAATTTCTTAATCTAATATTTTCACCCTCGCTTCTAAAGTTAAGCATCACTCTCATCTCGTGCCATGAACCTTAAAAAAATTACAAGAGCGATAGAGTTAAAAAACCTTTTACGCCTTTTGAATATCAATACTTTTTCTCTTATTTACTTACTGATTTACGTTGAGTATAAATCCTATCAAATAGTTAAACAAACGTAACCCACCCCTATATCCAATTCATACTGTGAATGCTACCTTTCTCGAAGAACGCTCCTGTTCATCAATAATGAATGTATTATGAGGCATTAAGACTATTTTGTCTTCCTTAATATTATTATTTTATCATGTTTTAACTTCAATTAAAAGCCACAAATTAATCTCTTAGGCCCGAAAGGTTCATGAAATAGAAAATCTGAATTAAGACTGTCATTCTGGGAGACCTATGGGGGTGTTAGCAATTAAAACTTGATATACAGTAGCTATTGGGATAGAAAATGAATTGATAAAAGAAGTGGCACGTATTAATTTGGCAAACAAGTTACAAAAAATGCACGTTGAATTATAAAAAACAATAATTAAGTCAATAATTGCATAGATTACTCTGGTTAAACACTCGTTTTACAAATGGTTATAAAAAAGGAGCACAGAGAATGTACAAAAAACGCTTAAATAGTATACGAAGCATGTTCGAATCGCTGGGAATAGATACCTTATGGGTTATACAGCCTCAAAACCGCCGTTACATCTCAGGTTTTAAGGCCCCAGACGGGCAACTCGATGAATCTTCCGGCTCTCTATTCATTAACAAAGACAAGGCGCTTCTGTTAACTGATTCTAGGTACACTATAGAAGCAGAGGAAGAAGCAGTAAACTTTGAGGTTATAACCCACAAAGAGGGATTAATAAATGCCTTACCTGACATCTTCAATCAGTTACAGACACGAAAATTAGGATTTGAAGCTGGTTATCTAATGTGGGATTTATATGAAAAGGCTAAGAAACAGGCATCTCTTCAATCGCCAGCCGTTGAACTTGTGGCCACTGCAGGGCTCGTTGAAGATATTAGGAAAATAAAGAGCAAAGAAGAAATTGATTTACTAAATTCCTCTGCATTGCTTATGGGCGATATCCTATCCAAGATCATTGAAGAGATAAAACCTGATCAAACCGAAAGAAGTATTGCGTGGAAAATAGAATCATTAATACATGAACGAGATGGCGATGGCGTATCTTTTCCACCAATTGTTGCATCTGGTGAAAATGCCGCAATGCCTCATGCCACCCCAACAAATAAAAAAATAGTGGAGCATGAGCCCATAATTTTAGATGTTGGATCTATCCTTAACGGTTACTGTTCGGACATGACAAGAACCGTATTTCTCGGCGGCCCATCACCATATTTTAAGCAAATCTATAATATTGTTAGAGAGGCTCAAATTTCAGCAATAAACTCTATAAAAATAGGGATGGATTCTGTCGAGGCAGATTCCATCGCAAGAGATGTAATAAAAAAAGCAGGGTTTGGAGATTTTTTTTGCCACTCTCTTGGCCATGGAATTGGGCTGGTGCCGCACGAAAAACCTTACTTAGGACCACGAAATTCTGAAGTACTACAAGAAGGGATGGTTTTTACCGTTGAACCTGGGATATATTTACCTGGTAAGGGAGGCGTTAGATTGGAGGAAATGGTTGTGCTTGAGAAAGAAGGCGCCAGGGTCCTCACAACAAATGCTGATTTTCTATAATGCTTTATAGTTTTAATAAATAGTATATAAGGATAAATAATAAGTGCGCCATATAAACAAAACCGAGCATGCGGAAGATTTACTTTTAGATCAATTTCTAAGCTATATAAAAATTGAAAAGGGCCTCTCAGCAAATACGATATTTGCATACAGCCATGACCTTATATATTTTTTTGAATTCCTTAAAAAACACGACATTTCAGTATTACAAGCAGACCAAAATACACTTATTTCCTTTATATCTGAGGAAAGTAAGCGATTG
>CAYMVB010000087.1:0-2246 GCA_964393665.1 uncultured Desulfobacteraceae bacterium
AATGAGCACTGCGCTCTTTTAGCATCCAATACCTTAATATGCGCAGCAAATAATTATAGTGAGTCAAAAACGTCATCATGATTTAATCCTTTAAGTCAAATCCAAAAAATGGAAGGATATACGGTTCAATATAAAAATTCCAATTTTGCTAAGCAAAGAATCTTGCTTGATGGAAAAAAATTTAATCACTGCGAGTTTAAAGATTGCATCATAGTCCTTGAAAGAGGCGAAACGGACATCTCTGGCTGCAGCTTTGAAAACTGCAAACTGATGCTCACAGGGAATGCATATACCATTGGAAAAATAATAAAAGTATTCACAAGACAAAGCCCCCTAAAGGTTCTGGATATTGACGAACCACTCTTTGAAAAAACGTAACTATCAGTCCCCTATTGTTTTTCTATATCTTATGCAGTTTTCATTGTTGTTGTTATGGTCAACGAAAGAAACATGCGTTATGTTCCTGTAGGCCCTTTCTTTTGCCTTTTCAAGCGTTGCGTCACCCGCTATTACATGCAACACCCTTCCGCCATCTGTTACAAGACCCCTTTCGGAGTCTTCTCTTACCCCTGAAAAATAAACGGTAACACCTTTCTCTATCTTATCTAAACCCCTTATCTTGTGCCCTTTCCCGTATCTACCAGGGTAGCCTTTGTTCCAACCCTTGCTTGCCCTTGAGCGACCTTCCATAGCAACTACATCTACGTAATACTGGTTATTCCATGCAAGTTTAATATTATCTAAGGTGCCCTCCCAGACACCCATTCCTATCTCAAATAAATCCGTGCTCAATTTCCTCGACAGGACCTCCCATTCTGGATCACCATGTCTAACATTTAATTCAAAGACATCGAGTTTGTTATATGGGTCAAGATTCAATCCAAAATACAGTACCCCCTTATAATCCCATCCTAATCCTAAATCTCCACGATTATAAATAGCATTCACCGTTGGGTTTACAATCTCCTTTATAATTCTATTAATAAGCCATGGGGTAGTATGTTTATGAGGCACGTAGCACCCGGTGCCACCGGTGTTAAGATTCCCGCCAAAAGCGCTAATAGAATCTCTATCAATCGGGTCGAATGCCTTTTTGTAATCCTGCACAAACATCTTCAAGGGCAACACATGCTCGCCATCAAGGTAGACAAAAAAAGAAATCTCTGTTCCATATTTCATTTCTTCAATTACAACCTTTTCACCAGATTTCCCAAATATCTTGTCTATCATAATACTTTTAATGGCATTTTCAGCTTGCTCGACATCTTCACAGCCAATGGCACCCTTCCCTGCAGCAAGGCCATTTGATTTTACAAAAACCTGATATCCTATATTCCTAACATATCTTTTTGCATCCTCTGGATTACTGAAAACCCTATATTCCGGCTTTGGCACACCTATTTCCTTTAATATGTTATCCGTAAATTCTCTATCACTCTCTAATCTAACGTACTGCATCTTTGGGCCAACTGTCTTTATACCATTCTCATTAAGGATATCTACCAAACCCTCTTCAAGGGGATTCTCAGATCCTATATCAACAAGGTCGATTTCTTTCTCTATTGAAAACTTTACCATCTCGTTAAAATCTCTGATGTCTACAGACTCTATCAATCCCCTTTTACCTTTAGGTGTATAAGAAACACCCGCATTTCCAGGCAAAAAGTAAACCTTTTCTACGTGTTGACTATCCCCATATTTATCAGCCAGGGCATGATCCCTTCCCCCGGTACCATATACAGCAACCTTCATTTCTTTCTCCTCCAGGCACATGTCCTGTGCACAAACAGGTTATCTCTGATCAAGAGTATAGTTAAGAAACTTCCAATGACTAATTAATATAATACATCCAAGCGTAATGATCGTATCATACAAGATTAAACTTATATTGGTCTATATAAGGTTGTCAACACTAATTCCATGCTGCACTGGGTCTATGCTTAGATAAATATTACGTTATTTCCCTAGAACTTTAATAAACAATGGGTGTTAAAAACAAGCTAGCACTTCTTTTCTTTCTCATGATAAAAATAAAAGCCTCTGTTCTTTTGCCTTTAACTTTTCTTTTATCAATGTTACATAAATTAAGAAGTATACATTAGACAGTGTGTTAATTTTATTGCAAAGGGATAAAAAATGACGATAAGATATAAAAATATTGAAACAAAACTCATTCATGCTGGTGAGCCCGAACCACGAATAAACGGCTCAGTAAGCATGCCCATATTTCAATCTTCCACATATGA
>CAYMVB010000088.1:0-2973 GCA_964393665.1 uncultured Desulfobacteraceae bacterium
AGCCTTTTCCTTGAAACCCTATTTCGAGGAGAACATTTCAAGACAGGAGGATACGTACTCAAAAGAAGATCATGCAATCTTTTGAAAGACGTTTTTTTACCAGAGCTTGACTACTACAGAAAAAGATTTAAAGATAAAAAAATAGAAATAATAAGGCCTTCCCGTTTGCCATCAGATGAAGATTTAACCCTCTTCGTTGATTTAGGCCTAACTGCTCAGGTATTCAGTAACCTCTTGTCTAATGCCCTAAAATATTGCAAGCCTGTCTTGTCTAAAACCGGCAAATACAAGCGATACATCTCTTATAGGGTTCAACCAATTAGCCGACAACCTGATGATGATAATGATATTCCTAACGAAATTAAGTTTACGCTTTTTAGTACAGGAAACCCACTTACCAACAAAGAGGCCCTGCGTATTTTTGAAGATGGATATAGATCATCCAGCAATATTACAACTGATGGAGAGGGGCATGGGCTTTACTTTGTTCATAATATCGCCCATATACAGGGAGGTCGGGCAGGCTGCGAGCCCAAAAAAAATGGAAATGATTTTTACATAATACTTCCAAAGAAAACTAACGGATTCAATTTCAACCCAGAACAATAAATCATATGCCAGCATCATTTAAAACCTTTTTATTATCATAATTATGCTTCCTGTCATAGCTATAGTCGGGCGACCTAATGTTGGCAAATCTACACTCTTTAATAGATTGGCAAAAAAAAGAAACTCCCTTGTAGATGATATGCCGGGGGTAACAAGGGATCGATTATATGCAACTGTAAACTGGAAGGATGTAGAATTCCTTCTTGTTGACACAGGGGGTTTTGACACCTCTCTTCAGGGTACAATTGCAGAGGGAATAAGAAGGCAGGTTGAAATAGCCATTGAAGAGGCAGATGTCATTATACTTATGTTTGATGGAAAGACAGGGCCTATTGTAGGCGATCAGGAGCTAACTTCAATCTTAAGGCAGTCCAAAAAAAGGATTTTTTATGCTGTAAATAAAATTGATGGATCAGAACATGAAGGCCTTAGCCTGGAGTTTTACTCCCTTGGAATCAAGCATGTGCTTCCGGTCTCTTCAGCCCATGGATACGGAATTGCAGCCCTCATGGATGAAGTAACGAGCGGACTCCCGCCCTCTGAACCCAAGGAAAAAGACGAAGAGCATATAAATATAGCACTTATTGGTAGGCCAAATGTTGGAAAATCTTCCCTTATCAACAAAATAATTGGATCCAGCAGGCTGCTTGTAAGCGAAACGCCGGGTACTACGAGAGATTCAGTAAACATATACTTCAAAAGAAAATCGTATTCTTATATGTTCATTGACACGGCAGGCATCAGAAGAAAAGCCAGGGTCAAAGAAAAAATTGAGAAATTTTCCATGATTAAGGCATTAAAAACTATAAGCATGGCTCATATTTCCATTATACTGATTGACTCCGAGGCCGGTTTATGTGAACAGGATTTAAGAATCTGCGGGTATGCCCTTGATGAAGGCTGCGGCATAATTATAGCCTTCAATAAATGGGATTTAATAAAAAATAACAGATCTCGGATTAACTCTTTGAATAATGCTATTGACAGGCAACTGAGCTTTATCCCATTTGTACCAAGATTACATATTTCCGCCCTCACAGGGGAGAATGTCAGAAAACTATTTTCAATAATGGAAAATATTTGGGCTCAATATAATACCAATATCGCCACCCCGGTTATTAACAATATGCTGAAAAGTATAACAGAAGATCACCCTCCTCCGTATGCAGGAGGAAGGAGCCTCAAATTTTTTTACTCCACACAGGTATCAGTTCGGCCTCCGGTATTTGTCATTTTTGTTAACAGGCCAGACCATATTATAGCGTCTTATAAAAAGTATATAATGAATCAGTTTCGAAAACGTCTTGGATTTAGTCACATACCAATTAAAATTTTTTATAGAGAGAGGCAGTAATTTAATAACTGAAGATTAGAGAGGATCATTACTATGGAAAAGATAGAAATTATATTCGCAAGAGAAATTCTCGATTCAAGGGGAAACCCCACAATAGAGGTTGAAGTCGGCCTATCCGATGGTGGCTGGGGTCAAGCCGCCGTTCCGTCAGGGGCCTCTACCGGTAAGTTTGAGGCATTAGAATTAAGAGATGCCGACCCTAAAAGATATGCAGGGAAAGGCGTGCTTAAGGCTGCCGAGAATATTAATAGCATTATTGCACCGGAAATAATTGGGATGGAGCCATTTTCACAGGCGGTTATTGACAAAACTATGATTGATTTAGATGGCACAAAAAATAAGGAAAAGCTTGGGGCCAACGCAATATTAGGCGTATCTCTTGCCATAGCAAGGGCTGCCTCTGATTCATTGGGAATGCCTTTGTACAGGTATATTGGCGGGACTCATGCATGCAGGCTCCCCATGCCCATGATGAATATTGTCAATGGTGGAAAACATGCTGCCAATAGCCTGGACCTTCAAGAATTCATGATTGTTCCCAAGGGAGGCAAGTCATTCAGGGAGGCCCTTAGAATAGGCTCTGAGGTATTTCACTCGCTTGCAAAGGTCCTTTCGGATAATAAATTATCTATAGCCGTCGGTGACGAAGGTGGTTTCGCACCGAACCTTTCCTCAAATGAACAGGGCATAGAAATGATTCTAAAGGGAATAGAAAAGGCGGGGTACAGGCCCGGTGAAGATGTAGTTCTGGCGCTTGATGCAGCTGCAAATTCTTTTTATCAAAATGGCAAATATATATTCAGCATGTCTGATAAATCGCAAAGAGATTCAGGTATGATGATAGATTTTTATGCAGACTGGATTGAGCGCTACCCTATCTTTTCCCTGGAAGACGGCCTTGACGAAGATGACTGGGGTAACTGGACCGCACTAACACAAAGGCTGGGAGACAGGACCCAGATTGTGGGAGATGATATTTTTGTTACGAATCCTGAAAGGATAACAAGGGG
>CAYMVB010000089.1:0-12830 GCA_964393665.1 uncultured Desulfobacteraceae bacterium
ATTAAAACAGTATAATCATAGATTATACTTAGGTTAAATCGAAAGGCTGCGTTTAAAAATCAATTGGCCTCTCGAGAACGTACTAGCAATAAGGGTCTGTCTATGCGCTGTAAAATGCCTGCAGCCACACTACCATAAAACACCTTTGACAAACCGCTGCGGCCATGACTTGCTAAGGCTATGAGATCAATGCCCTCACGCTCCGCAGTGTTTATAATCACTTCAACTACAGGGCCATGCTCAACGAATTTTTTAGCCTTAATACCCTTTGCCTGAAATTCCCCTTGGATAGCTTTAAGGTAAGATTCTGCCTCGCTTGCCCATCTTTCTATTTCTCTCTGATGCAATGCGATATCACCCTCAGGGCCTATTATTAAAGGGGGTGGTTCAACTACCTGCAAAAAAACAATCTTTGAATCGTATCTAATGCTCAATTCTTCAACGTGTTTTAATATTGCCTCTGCCCTCTTAGATCCATCTAATGGTACCAATATGTTCTTATACATAATACCCTCCTGATATTGAATTGGTAATATAGTTTATCAGCCGATTAATCCGAGATATACGTTAAATAGCCGGCCTACAGGTTAAAGATAGTAGTTCCCGTAATTTCAGCTAAAAGGTAAATAGCTATGTCTAGCAGAGTTAAATATACGTAGTTAGAACAACAGTAAATCTATTTTCATTTTAAAAAAAATAAAACGAATCTTTTCCACCAATGTTTAGTGATTAAAATTCTAGAATTACCCTCAATTTTATCAGGAACCGTTATACCTGCATACATTTTTATCATAACACATGTATAGATTGAGTTTAAATAGTATCTTAGTGGCTGAACAGGTACTAATTCATGTAAAATGCTTTTGTATAAACTGTCTCGGGGTTTTTCTATTTCAGTCCTGACAGCTCTCGAATGGCCCGACCAATTGAAGAAACATCATCATCGCCATAACCCTGAGCAATGAGACCATTTTCAATCTGTGCAACTAATGCAGTGGCTGGCATTGTGACACCTAATTCGCGAGCGGTGTCAAGGGCAATCTTCAGGTCTTTGTGATGAAGGCTCACCCGGAAACCTAAAGGGTATTTATTTTTTACAATATTTATGCCCCTGTTATGCAATACCCACGAACCGGCAGCACCACCGCTAATTGCCCGGATAACTTTTTCCATATCCAGGCCGGCTTTTATACCCAAGGCTAAACCCTCTGAAACAGATATGTACGTGCCTGAAATAATAATTTGATTAATTGCCTTAGTAGTTTGCCCAGCCCCTATGGGCCCAACATGAGTTACTGTTTTTCCCATAACCTGTAGTATGGGTAGTGCTTTATTGAAGTCTTCCTCTTTTCCTCCTACCATTATGGCTAATGTACCGTTTTGTGCTCCCTCTGGTCCTCCGGATACGGGGGCATCCAGCATTTTAATTCCTTTTTTGCTCAGTTCGTCCGAAATATGACGTGTAGCAGCCGGACTTATAGTTGACATATCTATAACAATTGAGCCCTTGGAAGCGCTATGTATAATGCCCTTTTCACCTAAAATGAGTTCTTCCACATCCGGGGTGTCACTGACGCACGTCACGATAATTTCCGCCTCTTTAGCGGCATTTTTTGGTGAATTTGCCCACGTGGCCCCTTCATTAATTAAATCCTTTTCCTTTCCCATTGTGCGGTTATAAACAGTGAGCTCATTTCCGGCTTTGAGTATATTGAGTGCCATACCTATGCCCATTGTTCCAAGGCCTATAAACGCAACCTTCATAAGTTCCTCCTGCTTTTAAAGTTTTTCGTATAATCTTTGATTATAACAGGCTAAGTCATGTATTAGATTAGCTTTATGCTGTTTTTTTAAGATATGCAGTATAAGTAAGTTAAGGCCACCTGTCAAGGCATGTACCTCAGAAAATATGGGCTCGTATTTTCTATTAAACGCAGTATTTTTAAAAATGTTGGAAGATAAGGGAATATTCCGATATACTATTTTTATAATTGCAATGAGAGTTTTTGCACAACCCTAAAAATTGAGAAATTGACTTCACGGAGCGCGAATGAAGGCAATTTTAAAGATCTTGTAGTAATGGATAATATGATAGATGTTTGCATAAAAGAGAATTTGCCTGCATAGAGGTTACAGATATGATTATTGATCTCGAAGGTCAGATTGAGAGGATCACATATGAAAATGAGGAAAATGGCTACACCATTGCCAGGGTTAAGGTGCATGGAAGACGCGACCTTGTTACTGTAGTGGGAAATTTGATGGCCCCGGCACCTGGTGCAATTATCAGGATGAATGGTGAATGGACTAATCATCCGAAATATGGCGAGCAGTTTAAGGTAATTAGATATAAATCCATGGTGCCGGCGTCTGTTTATGGAATCGAGAAATATTTGGGTTCAGGGCTTATTAAGGGTATTGGCCCTGTTATGGCCAAAAGAATTGTAGGGAAATTTGGCAAAAAGACGTTAGATATTATTGAAGACAAAATCGAGGAATTGCTCTGTGTTGATGGAATTGGAAAAAAGAGAATTGGGATGATTAAAAAGGCATGGGAAGAGCAGAAGGAGATTCGCGAGGTGATGATTTTTCTGCAGGCTCATGGTGTAAGCTCGGGTTATGCTACGAAGATATTCAGACATTATGGATATAGATCTATACCTGTGGTTAAGGAAAATCCATATCGTCTTGCAACTGATATATTTGGAATAGGGTTTTTGACTGCTGATAGGATTGCAGAAAAACTGGGTTTTTCTAAAGATTCTGAATTAAGGGCTGAGGCAGGAATAATTTATGTTCTTAACCAGCTTGCAGATGAGGGCCATGTATATTACCCTTATAACCTTCTCATAAAAATCTGCCAGGATGTGCTTGGCATAGAAACAGAGATAATCGTTACCGCCCTGGAGTCTATTAATAAAAATAAAATGGTTGTTATTGAGGACTGGGGTCAGCAGAGTGACGTGAGGAGTGACAGAAGGGCAGTTTATCTCGCAAAGTACCATCTTGCTGAGGAGGGGATTGCTTCTCGCATGAAAATCCTTTTAAACACACCTGTTCTCATAAGGAAAATAGATATACATAAGGCTATAGAATGGGTACAAAGGCAGCTTTCGATTAAACTGGCAAAAAAACAACAAGAGGCTATTAGATGTGCCGTTGAGAATAAGGTAACTATTATAACAGGAGGCCCTGGAACTGGAAAAACTACAATAATCAGCTCTATTCTAAAAATTTTTTTGAAGCTGAAGGTAAATATTCTCTTGGCAGCTCCCACAGGCAGGGCTGCTAAGAGGATGAGTGAGGTTACAACCTATGATGCCACAACAATACACAGGATACTGGAGTATAGTAGCCAGAGGGGGGGGTTCCAGAAAAACGAAGAAAATCCTTTAAAATGTGATCTTTTAATCATTGACGAGACCTCTATGATAGATACTATTCTTATGTACCATTTGCTAAAGGCAGTACCTGCTCAGGCTATCGTTATTTTTGTGGGAGATGTAAATCAACTGCCTTCTGTTGGTGCTGGTAATGTGCTGAAAGATAGTATCGAATCCAATTCTGTAAATGTAGTAGAGCTAAATGAGATATTTCGCCAGGCAAAGGAAAGCCTGATTGTAATGAATGCACATAAAATAAATGAGGGCATAATTCCATCGTTCAGGCCCTTGAAGGATAATAATGATTTTTATTTTATAGAACAGGAAAATCCGGAAGATGTGCTAAAGATAATAATTGAGTTAGCAACAGAGAGAATACCAAGGCGTTTTGATTTTGACCCACTTAATGATATTCAAGTTTTAACACCTATGAATAAAGGCCTAGTCGGGTCATCAAATCTGAATATAGAACTGCAAAATGCCTTTAACCCTGGCGAAAATGGAGTGACTCGAGGGAACAGAAAATTCCGTGCGAGAGATAAGGTTATGCAAATAAGAAATAATTATGATAAGGATATATTTAATGGAGATATTGGAAAAATTGTTACTATAGACGAGGAAACCCAGGAGTTAATTATCTCTTTCGATGGAACAGATGTGATATTTGATTACAGTGATCTTGATGAGATAGTATTAGCGTACGCAGTTTCTGTGCACAAATCCCAGGGTTCAGAATATCCAGCGGTAATAATTCCAGTTGTAACCCAACATTATATGCTTTTGCAGCGCAATCTTATCTATACCGCGGTTACAAGGGGCAAAAAGCTGGTAGTTATGGTAGGCACTAAAAAAGCACTATCAATCGGAATAAAAAATGATAAAATACGGAAAAGATATACAGGCTTAGGCAGAAGGTTGACTGAATTATAAATTCATGGGTAAATGTAAGAAAACAGATGGGTGCTGAACCTAATTTAAAACATTTTTTGGCAGGATACTAAGCATATTTAGTATAGAGAGACAAAGATTAGCTTTTTGCAAGTAAACTAATTGTAGATAAAATTGAGGACACGATTATGGACGTTTTTACAGCTATGAAAGGACGGCGAAGTTGCCGTGATTTTTTGCCAGACCCTGTCGACAGGGATAAAATTGAGAAGATATTAGAGGCAGCCTCATGGGCGCCATCCCCTTTAAATTTGCAGCCGTGGGAGTTTATTGTTATTACGAATAAAAATGCAAAGGAGAAACTTTTTTCAGAGGCCAAAAGATGTGTAACGTGGGCCATTGATAAAACTGGGTGGGATTGGTTAAAAACATATAAGGCAGATTTCTTGCAACACGCCCCTGTTGTAATAGCTGTTGTAGGGGATCCAAGAAAGACCGGTGTTGATATGTTTTTTGAAGAAGGCGGGGCTGGTTATCAACATGCATGCGCTGCAGCGATACAAAATATAAACCTCGCGACGTATGCCCTTGGTTTGGCCAGCTTGTGGTTTACCTTTTTTGAAAAGGACCTTGTAAGGGAAATACTTGATATCAGTCCTGATAAAACACCCATAGCACTTATTTGCATAGGCAAGCCAAATGGAGAAATGCAACAGATTTCCAGAAAAGATGTTATGAAAAAGACGACTTTTATAACCTGATTTGAGCCAAAATTTATTTTTATTAACTGTAGATCCCACAAAGGAGAAAGAATTTTTGGGTTCATTAATAGAGGATGGAAGAAAATTTATTGAGGATGCAGACAGGATAATGGTATTTTCAGGGGCTGGATTGAGCACGGAATCGGGTATTCCCGATTTTAGAAGCCCTGGTGGGCTTTGGAGTAAATATGATCCAGCTGATTTTTACTTTGACAAGATTATATCCGACAAGGACGCACGGGTTAAATATTGGAAGATGAGTTCAGAGTCATATAAATTGATGACGGCTGCTAAACCTAATGCTGCCCATATGGCTATCAAGGAGCTGGAAAACATAGAAAAGCTCCTTTGTATCGTGACCCAGAATATTGACAATTTACACCACAGGGCGGGAAATTCGCCGGAAAAGATCATAGAAATTCATGGTACGGCCTTTTCTGTCTCTTGCCTTCAATGCGGAAAAAAATATAAGAGGGATGATATTGAAAAGATGATAGATTCCGGCATAAACGACCCGTTATGTGAAAAATGCTCAGGAATTCTTAAGCCTGATACCATATCATTTGGTCAGGCAATGCCGGAAGATAAAATGGCCGAGGCAATACAATGCGCAGGTGATTGTGACCTTTGTATTGTATTGGGCTCATCTCTGGTTGTTTATCCTGCTGCCTCTGTACCAGCCCATGCCGCTAAAAGTGGCGCAAAACTGATGATTATCAATCGTGAAGAAACACCGCTTGACTCTATGGCTGACCTGGTTATTCATGGATCTGTGTCTCATGTCTTGAGCCAGGTTGTGCGACTTTAAACGTTACGAAAGTACATGTGCTATCAGCCTTAAGTCTTACAATTAATTGCAGAGGCTATTGCAAATATCAGCTCTGTATCGAGCTTATTAAGGTGAAGTTAAATCAAGGTCTTAGATCAATAATTGAAGATAATCGAATACTTTGGAGGACATTATGTTGAAAATCGGCTTTGTTGGTTGGAGGGGTATGGTAGGCTCTGTCTTGATGGATCGTATGATGAGAGAGGATGATTTTAAGGGCTATGAATCAATTTTTTATACAACCTCTAACATTGGAGGAGAAGGACCTGATGTAGGTATTGACATTCCGCCACTGTCTGATGCTTATGACATAGAACGTCTTTCCAGAATGGACATTATTGTGACATGCCAGGGCGGTGACTATACAAAAAAGGTGTACCCTGAGATAAGGGGAAAGGGATGGAATGGCTATTGGATTGACTCTGCCTCCGCCCTTCGAATGATCGATGAGAGTATAATTGTGCTGGATCCTGTAAACAGGGATGTTATAGACTCAGGGTTTAAATCGGGCATAAAAACATATGTAGGCGGAAACTGTACGGTTAGTTTAATGCTCATGGCGCTATCAGGGCTTTTTGCATCCGGTCACATCGAATGGATTTCATCAATGACTTACCAGGCGGCCTCCGGTGCAGGGGCGAAACATATGAAAGAGTTGATTGCCCAGATGAAGGTTCTCGGGGATGCTTCGGGTGCGCTTCTTCAAGACCCTGCCTCAACCGCTATAGCAATTGATGAGCTTATAACGAAGCAGTTAAGAGACAAGGGGTTTCCTGTGGAGAATTTTTTAGTGCCACTTGCTGGAAGTTTGATCCCCTGGATAGATTCGCCTATGGAATCAGGACAAACCAGGGAGGAGTGGAAGGGATCCTCTGAAACAAACAAAATCTTGAATACTGACAGACCAATCCCTGTGGATGGGCTGTGTGTTCGTGTTGGTGCAATGAGGTGCCATAGCCAGGGCCTCACCATTAAATTAGACGCTGAAATACCCCTTGATGAGGTAGTTGATATGATTGATAAGGGTAATCAATGGGTAAAATTAGTACCAAATAATAAAGAGTCTACTATTAATGAATTGACACCCGCCGCAGTTAATGGGACCTTGGAAGTACCTGTGGGCCGGGTTCATAAGATGCTTATGGGACCGGATTTTATTACTGCCTTCACCGTAGGGGACCAGCTTCTATGGGGAGCAGCGGAGCCTATACGAAGAATTTTAAATATTATCATAGAGCTTTCCGCGACTTGATTGGTTTTGCTCCAGATTATGCAGTAGGCACCTCCTGCATAATCTGGGTTTAAGAGATTTATCCATTATTAAACAAATTTTTATTCGAAGATAAATGAGAAAATCATAAAATAACGGTTTAATCCCTGGTCTGTAATCAAAAATGTGGATTAACCTCTTCCTTTCGTAGTATTTTCGATTATTCTATCAAGATCCCAGTCAACTAAGACCCTTATTCTTTCTTTATGTATTTTACTCTTATAGACAAGGTATCCATTTTCTATGCCGTAGAGGAAGAGATCCCTGGTTATTATTACATCATTTCTGCAGTATTCTGTTAATTTTCCTATTTCTCCTGCCTTGAACCACTCTAATGCCTGAAAACCATCTGCGGATTTCCTTTTGCCCATTGTCTCTTTTGCTAAATGATCAAGGCTTAGCCTGTGGCCTAACCTTTTGTATATATCCTCCAGAATATCAAATGAAGGGATGCTATTGAGATTTCGGCTTGTGTAAGGTGCGAGAACCGCATAGTCAAATTTTTTGTGGTTGAACCCAATGACAAGGTCCGCCGTAAAAAGATATTCAATTAACGTATTAACCTCATCCTTGTTGAAGGCGTAAAATTTTTTTTCTAAGTCGTCATATATTACACCCACAGACATCATCATAAGGTGTGTATTTTGCCAGCCTCCAACGTCTATGGATGATTTCTGGGTTTCCAGGTCAAAATAAAGGATCCTGTTTCTTCTTTGGGTTTTTATATGAAAAAACTCGGAGTGATCTGGCTTTACGGTTTTTTCTTCGATTGCGGCTACATGAGCGAGTGATAGTGCGCCTGTAAGGACCTCTAAGATCAGTATCGCGGCATGTTTATCTAATGGTTTATTCCCGGACCCACATTTTGGGGAATATATGCATGCGGGGCAGCCATTTTCACATGGGCAAGCTTTTATCAACTCCAGCGTACTGGTTAATAATTGAAAAATTACCTCAAAACCCCTTCTGGCCAGCCCGATTCCCCCAGGATATCCGTCATATATAAATATAGCTGACTTTTCTACCTCAGGATGAAAGGTGTATGAAATTCCCCCGATGTCATTCCTGTCACAAATAGCAAATAGTGGGAACAGGCTTATTGCGCTATGCTCTATGGCATGAATCCCGCCCATAAAGTGAAGGCCCTTGTCTTCAATCATTTTCATAATAACAGGCTCAATTTCTACCCAAAGACCAACTGTTTCAAATATTTGCGGTGGAAGCTCAAGGGGGAAAACTCCGATTAGCTCTTGGCCGCTGGCTCTTCGTTTCTCATAGCCGGTAATTTTTTCAGTAACCTTGAGTTTTCCGAGCCTGACAATAAATTGTCCCTCAGGTTTACTATCTGTGATCTCAACTATTTCCGTTTCCTTTTCAGATCTAATCCTTGTAAAATACTTAAGTCTTGTGCTGGTTACGATAATGTCTTTTTTTGCTATATGTAACTTGTCGACCCGGTATATTTTTGCCCTGTGAAGATATATAGCACCGGTATGGCATTCTCTGAATGCCCTTATGCCATCAATAGTGCCAACAGCCTCTCCTGTTGCTTTATCAAAAATGGTATAGGTTTCTCCAAGTGATCGTATATTTACTTCCATCTGTGGTCTCTTTTTAGTAGAAAACCATCTTGCCTCATTGTCCGCAGTCCTGCTAAGTTTTCCAGCTTTCTCTAAAATTTCCAAGTGACCTAGTAGATCGTTACCCCAGAATACAGTATCTTTGAGGGTTATCGGGCTTTCACAGGCCGCGCATGTTAGATGATCCCTCAAAATATTGACATTTTCCGGATCAGTTACAGCGGCCTCAAAAGGCTGGTCGAAAAGATTTTCAGGATGCTTTATGAAATATTGGTCAAGGGCGTCTTGATCAGCAATAAGGACTATTATGGATTCGTGTCCCGAACGACCTACTCTTCCTCCTCTCTGCCATGTGTTAATGATAGTCCCTGGGTACCCGACTAACAAACAGGCATCGAGGTATCCTATGTCAATGCCGAGTTCCAGGGCGCTGGTGGATATAACCCCCTTTAGTTCTCCACTTGAAAGCTTATCTTCGATAAAGCGCCTTTCATCGGAGAGAAATCCTGCCCTGTATGAACTGACAGCATCTTTTAAACCTGGCTCCAGTTGTTGTACCCACATATTTATGAGCTCTGTCACCTTTCTTGACTTTGTGAATGCAATGGTTCTTAAACCGTATTTAATGCAGTGGATAAATATTTGGGCGGATAAAAAAGTGGTACTGGATTCTGGATTTATAAATATAAAATGTTGCCCTGACCGTGGTGCCCCGTTATCTGAGATAACCTCGATATCCTTGCCCGTGAGTTTTTTGCAAAAATCAGCAGGGTTCCGGATCGTTGCGGATGAAAGAATGAATTGAGGCGTGCTGTTATATACGAGGCAAATTCTCTTTAGTCTTTTTATTATTTGTGACAGGTGTGAGCCGAAGATTCCACGGTATGTGTGAACCTCGTCAATAACTACAAAGGAGAGATCAGAGAAAAATTCAGCCCAGTCTCTGTGATATGCAAGTATACCCCTGTGGAGCATATCAGGGTTTGTAATTATGATATTTGGAAGACATTTTTTGATTTTTTTTCTATCTGCAGGTGATGTGTCACCATCATAGATATGTGCGGTAACACCTTGATGGTGAATTATGGAGGTTAGATTTTGGAAACCCCTTAACTGGTCTTGCTCTAATGCCTTTAAAGGAAATATATAAAGGCCTCTCGTTTTTTTATTACGTATGATTTTTTCAATGATAGGAAGGTTATAAATAAAACTTTTTCCGCTGGCAGTAGGTGTGGAAACCACGATGTCTTTTCCTTCCTGCAATGTCTTTATGGCCTTGACCTGGTGGCTATATAGTTTTTCTACTTTATAAGCTTTGAGAATCTTCCTGATTTCTGATGATAAGGGAATTTCATCTAGTAATATTGGCTCATGAGGAGGGACATAATGATGATATTTGATTTGAGGCCTTAAATCGGGTGAGTTTCTAAGCTGTTTTATAAAGGTTGATATATTCATGGATTTTTTTTATAGTAATAGAAAAAATCTTGCAACAACTCTTTTTTGCTCATGAGGTCTAAGGCGGGTGAAATTGGGCCTCTGCCTTATATTGTACGTGCCTGTGGGGTTGCGTAGGGAGTTTTGAGATACATATAAAGATAAGCATCAAAGCTTAAATAAATTGCTTGACAGTACTCTTAAATTTATGTAGAAAAATTTCTCTGATAAAGGTTAATTTTCCTGGAAAAGTCATGAAATGCTCAAAATGTGATTATATTACCTTTGATTACTTGGATGTATGCCCTAGATGCGGGAAGGATTTAACAGAAGAAAAGACGAGATGTAATATTTCTTTTTATAAACCTAACACGCCCTTTCTTTTAGAATCCTTAATTGGAAACATAGAGGGTGTTGCCGTTAATAGCGAAGTAAAAAAAGACGCTAAAGGCATATCAGGAGTGAAGGATAAAATTATTTATGACGATGGTTCTGAGCTGGATATTAACCTGGACCTCGAGAATTCTGAATTCGATATGGATCTTGATGAGGATGATCATTAGCGGTTTAGATTTTATATACAGATATGCGGCAAACACGCCGAGATAGCTCAGTCGGTAGAGCAGGGGACTGAAAATCCCCGTGTCAGTGGTTCGATTCCACTTCTCGGCATTTAAAAAATTTAATATTTTACGAGGGTTAGGTGACCGCGCCTAATCCTCTTTTTTTGTGACATATTTTCTGTGTGTGGATTTGTGTGAGATTTTTTCCTTGACTGCTCATAAATAGTCATTGCCTGTCGCTCCATCTCCCCGATGCTGTGCAGATAGATCTCCGTGGTTTTGCGGTTTTCATGGCCTAAGATACATTGTATATGTTGTAAAGCGCAATCGTAGAGCCCCGCCAAGACGGGGCAGCAAGGTTTTCCAGGCCGCAGTAAGTGGCTGATGCATAATCTGGTTTTAACCTTTGGAAAGGGATGTTGATGAAGGCATTTTCCTGGAGATCAATGCTTGGATCGACCAGACAAATAGTCTGGAATCTTATACTTATTGCCGTGGGAAGCTTTTTGTGCGCCATGGCCATTAATGGAATTTTGATTCCCCATCGATTTTTTGGCGCAGGGGTTACCGGTATCGCACTTATTATCCACTACCTTATCCCAGGTTTTCCAATAGCAATGATCTATTTTATTCTCAATATGCCCCTTTTTGCTCTCGGCTGGATGTATGTTGGACGTCGCTTTTTCCTTTACAGTGTTGCCGGGATGTTGATCTTCTCCGGTTCCTTATTGTGGTCCCCAGGTTTGCTGCCTGTGCATGATAAAATCTTATGCTCGCTCTTGGCGGGAATTATTGTAGGTATCGGATCAGGGATTATTTTAAGATCTCTTGGATCTGCTGGCGGCCTTGACATTCTTTCTGTCATACTCATGAAATGTTTCTCAATCCGTTTGGGATCGAGCATTCTCGTATTTAATTTGATAGTTCTATCCGCCGGAGCTTTTCTATTTTCCCTTGAGATGGCTCTCTACACTTTGGTATATCTCTATGTAAGCTCAAACATTGTTAATCTTGTGGTTACTGGATTGAGCCAGAGGAAGGCGCTCTTCGTTGTCTCTGCAGACTGGAAAAAGATATCCCAAGCTATTCAGGAGAAGATACACCGTGGAGTGACCATTATAGGGGCAAAGGGCGGCTTTACGGGACAGGAGCAGCAGATGCTTTACACAGTGATTACCTTTCGAGAACTTACACGCCTCAAGAAAATAATAAACGATATTGATCCCAATGCATTTGTTGTGGTGACCGACACATTAGAGGTAATGGGGCAACAGATTGGAAACCAACCTCATTGGTAAGTATGATAAGGTATTTATGTCGTCTCGGCTAGAAAAAAATACATATGTCGCCTTTATTACGAAAAAGCAGTTACAATAAGCCAAAAAAACTCATTTCAGGCCTCCTTTATCCTAAGCCAAAGTGTTGATTTCAAGATGGATAGTGGTTCAGGCAATTTCAACTTACTGCATGTTTGCAGCCCTATTTACAGAGTTCCTAATCCTTAAAAATATGGAATTTATTTAACCCGTGAGATATTGTGCATATCAGGCAGCTTTTTTCTTTTTTGGAGTAAGTTTCTTTTATAGGAGACTTGGGTGAGGCGTTTGGCAGGGCTGCGTGCCTGGCTTTTTTGACTTAGTATTTATGCACGTCTTGCATATAGGTCTCCAGTAGCAAGCCGCAACCTCAAGGCAGGTTTACTTATTCCTTTTAAAACTTGATTCAGATAAAAGCTTTGCTGTGCTTACTGATCTAACAAGAGGCAACTGAGACACTATCGCATATTAACAGGCAATTGCTTATGCCTGAACCCCTTTCTTCTTTCTAACTATACAATCTTTTTATAAATAATTGGATTTAGTTGTATTGAAGACGAAATTGGTGTATCAAGTGATGTAATGAGGATCGAAGTTAAAAACAAGACTTCTGTTTAATAACTCGTGCGATGCTTTTCCATAAAAGCGTAATTTCTTATAATTTGATTTGATTTATTTTACACCTGAAGGTGTTTTTTTCGAGTATTCAAAAAGCGAAAAAGGTATGTATCCATTGGTAGTCCAATCGAAACGGTAATACGAGACATGGAGGAAAGAGAATGACATCATTGCACTACAACAAT
>CAYMVB010000090.1:0-12438 GCA_964393665.1 uncultured Desulfobacteraceae bacterium
TCTTTGAATTAATAGAAACACTCTATAAGGATCGTGGTGATGAAAATGCAAGAGCTATGGCCAGGGATTTTCTCTTTGACATCTCTCATTCCCTTGGCAAGTCTGATGCCAAAAAATTTCACTCTAAAATGAACTTTATTGATCCTATAGAAAGACTGTCTGCTGGACCAGTTCATTTTGCTTATTCAGGATGGGCCGTGGTTGATCTTTTACCTGAGTCAAATATCACGCCCGATGAGAACTATTTACTCATTTTTGACCATCATTCTTCCTTTGAGGCGGATGCATGGATCAAAAATAAAAAAATTACAGATTTTCCTGTATGCATAATGAATGCAGGCTACTCTTCAGGCTGGTGCGAAGAGAGTTTTCGTATACCCCTTGTAGCAGTTGAGATAGAATGCCAGGCAAGGGGTGATAAACGATGCCGTTTTATAATGGCTCCACCCTCGAAGATTGAGCAGTACATATCTCATTATACAGGGAAAACGCAGGAAAAGGGCAATAAAGCGACTGCCTTTGCAGTGCCGGAGTTCTTCCATCGAAAAAAACTGGAGGATGCCCTGAATGAGGTCCATAATGATCTTGAAAAACAAATTGAAGAGAGAACCATGGAACTGCAAAGGACTAATGAGAGCCTTAAACGTGAAATTGAGCAACGCCAGCAGTCCCAAAAAATATTTGAGAAGGTATTCAATGCATCACCCTTTGGTTTTTACATAATCCAGGGGAAAAAATTTCAATTTGTAAACCCTGAATTCCAGAGGATTACGGGCTATAGCGATAGGGAATTGCTGAATATGGAATCCCTCACCCTTGTTCACCCCGAAGACAGGGACATGGTAAGGGGAAAGGCTATTCAGATGCTTAAAGGTCATTGCGTTAAGCCATTTGAGTTCAGGGCCGTTACAAAGAGCGGGGAAATGAACTGGATTTCGCAAAAGATAGTCCCCATCGAGCATGATGGAAAACCAGCGGCCTTTGGTTACTATATGGACGTAACGGAACAGAAGCTAACAGAAGAGGCCTTAAAGAAAAGTGAGGAAAAATTTAAGCTGCTCTATGAGGAGTCTAAAAGGGCTGAGGAGATTTATAGATCCCTCATTAATTCTTCAGCAGATGCAGTAGTAACCTATGATTTAGAGGGAAGGGCAAATTACGTAAACTCTTCATTTACAGAGATGTTCGGATGGACCCTGAAAGAGGTGAAAGACGGGCGTATCCCATTTGTCCCGAAGTCAGAAATGAAGGCAACTATGGCTACCATTAAAAGTGTAGTGGAAGAAGGAAGGCCTTGCCATGGTTTTGAAACAAAAAGATTTACAAAAAATGGAGACCTGATTGACATAAGTATTAGTGCATCACTTTATAAAGACCATAAGGGAAAACCCTCTGGCATGCTTGTTATCCTGAGAGATATTTCCGATTCAAAGAGGCTGCAGGCCCAACTGCACCAGGCCCAGAAGATGGAGGCTATAGGGACCTTGGCAGGTGGAATCGCACATGATTTTAATAATATTCTTATGGCTGTGCAGGGGAACGTTTCTCTTATGCTTATCCAAACAGAGGCTGAGAGTAGCCAGTACGACCGGCTAAGGAATATTGAGAGGCAGGTTGAGATGGGTAGCAAGCTCACTTCACAGTTGCTTGGGTATGCGCGAAAAGGAAGATATGAAGTGAAACCCATTGATATGAACAAATTAATTGAAATAATCATTGAGACATTTGGCAGGACAAGAAAGGAGGTTATTATTCATAAGGACCTGGCAGATGATTTGTCACTAGTAGAGGTTGACGAAGGACAGGTAGAGCAGGTTTTATTAAATCTTTTTATCAATGCCTCAGACGCTATGGCAGGGGGTGGAACCCTTACTGTAAAGACCATGAATGTAAAAAGCAAGGATATGGGCGAGAGAAAGTACAAACCAAATCGTGGGAATTATGTTTTATTGAGCATTACGGATACAGGAACAGGAATGGACAGGGAGACGATGGAGAAGATTTTTGATCCATTTTTTACAACCAAAGAGATGGGAAGGGGGACGGGTCTTGGCCTGGCCTCAGTCTTTGGAATTATTAAAGGCCATGGAGGTTATATCGATGTCGAATCTATGCCGGGACATGGTTCAACCTTTATGGTATATCTTCCTTCATCTAAAAAGGCAACGATAGATTCTGTCACCAAAATTGAAAAGGCGGTTAAGGGCTTTGGCGAGATACTTTTGGTAGATGATGAAGAGGCGGTCCTTTTCGTCGGACAGGAGATGCTCGAGGCCCTTGGGTATAAGGTTTTAACTGCTAAAAGTGGTCAAGAGGCAGTAGAAACAATCAAAGAGAAGAAGGGTCAGATCTCCTTAGTGATTCTGGATATGATAATGCCGGGTATGGGCGGTGGAGAAACGCGCGATATTTTAAGGCAAATAGACAAGGACATAAGTATTATACTTTCAAGCGGTTATAGCCTGGAGGGTAAGGCTGCTGAGATAATAAAAAAAGGCTGCAATGGGTTTCTTCAAAAACCATTTAAACTTCATCAATTGTCAGAAAGCATAAAAGATGCCTTAGAAAAGCCGAGTAATTTATGTGAATGTTAAAAATTTAATTTTTGATCATGGGAGTTGCTATAGTAGCTATTTATGGGAATTTTTTCAAATATAAGCCAGCGTCATGTAGCACCTGGAAGTTACGCAGTTAGCAAGAGGCAAAATGGTATTCTATATAGCTATCTTGGAACCTGTGTCGGGGTAACATTGTGTGACAAGAAGGCCGAGGTAGAAGGTTTAATTCATTTGCTTCTGCCTGAACCAACAGATACAGGTTACGCTATAAAGAAAGAGATCTATGCAACGACCGGTATGCCGCTTTTTTTAGATACGCTTTATAGTATGGGTGCGGAAAAAAAAGAATTAGAGGCGACTATAGCAGGAGGTGCCCTTGTTGGCCCTGTAACTCAGGAAGACCTTTACCTTGACATTGGTGGTAAAACAGCGGAGATTGTCGATACAATACTGAGAAAAAATGGGATAAGGATTAATCAGTCGGAGACAGGGGGATATTTTAGCTGCAAATTGATTCTTGACCTAAAAACATTTACAAGCTCTATTGAACCGATAAGTAAAATGGTTTCCAGCAGTGAAATAAGTACGAGAAAGATTGACAGGTCAGAAGTATTTTACAAGATAGACCTTGTTCGTCCTATCCCACAAATAGCGCTTAAGATAATTCGCATGATTCAGGAAAAGAATTATAATATACCAATGATTGCCAGAGAGGTAAAGCAGGATCAAATAATAAGTGCCAAGGTAATCAAACTGTGCAATTCAACATTTTTTGGACTGAAGAAAAAGGTCGACTCTATTGATCGGGCGATGGTGATTTTAGGTGAGAAATTAATCATGCAGGTGATTTTATCCGCCTCTTTTGAGCCATATTTTTCCTGTTCTGAGGGAGGCTACTCCTTATGCAGAGGAGGGCTTTTCCAACATGCCCTTGATACCGCGCGGGCCGCAGAACATTTAGCAAGATTTTTAAAAATTGCAACACCTGATATAGCATACACTGCAGGGCTTATGCACGATATAGGCAAGGTAGTTTTAGATCAATATCTCGTTGCGGAGCTGCCACTATTTTATAGGCGGACACAGATAGAGGGCATGGATCTTTGTGAGTTGGAAAGGGAAAATTTTGGAATCACCCACGCAGAGGTGGGTGGGGCGCTAGCTGAAAAATGGGGCTTGTCTGATGGTCTGGCAGACACCATCTTATACCATCACGAACCAGAGAACTCAACAATAAACCCTAAACTTACCCATTTAATATACCTTGCTGATTTAATTATGAGCAGGTTTCATTTAGGAAAAGAATTAGAGCATAGTAATACAGACGGGCTTTATGCTCGATTAGAAAAGGTTGGCCTAACTCCTTCGCAAGTTCCAGCCGTAATAGGTATTGTATCTCAAGAAATATCCAATGAATCATCAGGTGTAGATTGTATGGATCTTTGAAAAGAAATATGAAAAGAAAAAGTGTGGCTTATATAGGCTAGGCCACTTTTATACCCCCCTTGATTGTATTATTGTTTCCTTTCAGAAAATTAAAAAATTTACCCCTTGGTACACTAAAAAGTATGCAATGTATGTTATGCGTAAGTAGTTATTTCCCTTTCTTCTATTTCATATTCATTAAAAATATATCTTGAGCAAGGCTTAGCTTCTATCCGATGTAAAATGCTTTAGGATATTATCTTGCTGGCATCTTTTTTCTACAGTACATGACCTATTTATGCTATTATTTATAGAATAATGTAATGTATAAACTCGAATTCTTAGATGCTAATGATAAAAAAATCACACGTTTTTCTAATAACAAAGGATTAAGGGATATGGATTATCACTATAAGGCAAAGGGCAGGATTCCAAGGTCTTACATGAATGAGGCAGAGGGAATAGTTAAAGAAATTAAGGATAACCGGGCCCTGGTTTTGATAGATAGACAGGCAATGTGCGGACAATGTTCTGCGAAGGGTTTTTGCGATATGCTCGGAGGGGGAAAAGAGGTTTTATCTGAAACCTTAAACGCTGTTGGCGCAGAGGTTGGGGATACAGTTACTATTGGTTTGCCCTTTGGTGCCGTGACAAAAGCCTCTATGGTAGTTTACATGATACCACTCATGGGTCTTATAGGGGGTGCAATTATTGGTTATCTTTTAGGGAGACTATATGGTTTTGATGTCAACGTATCTACGCTAATTTGCTCCTTTGCTTGTTTAGGGGTGTCTATGATTGCTGTTAAGTTTGCAAGTGTCTCCTTAAGCAAAAAGCCTTCTTTTCAACCAGAGATTATCAAGGTAGTCAATCCAGAAAAAACGGAATAAATTTACGTTTATAATCTTCTCTCTATTGTTAACAAGAGCAAGTTTTCGATATTATATAGAAAGAACTCAGAATTCATGACTAACTTAATTAAACAAAGTCTATATCATAGACTGCTGCCCTTAGTTTACAAAGAAAAGCCTTAAGTTGCTTATGTTATTATTGTATTAGGGGATTTAACTTATATGGTCTGAGCTGGCATCAAAGTTATAGCCTGCTTTTTTGTAATCTTCTAAGGCGCGCTCTTTAAAGAGACTATCGTTTGTCTTATGTGAGTACTTGTCAGCAAGCTCTGCGGCATGGCTGTACATGCCTTCTTTTTCATACCCTTCGACCTTTTGTTGAATGTTTTTATACTCAGGGGATTGCTCTATGATTGCGGCATGGCACCAAGAAATAATCTTTTTTACCGGCTCCCCGCAATAAGGGCAAAATGATAGTGGCTTTTCATCTATATTTTGGATATATTCAAACCCTCTCTTGCATTTTTCACATGCTTTTTGCGGGCTTTTGGTCTGGTATTCATAGATTGGCATTAGAAAAATTCTCCTTTAATATTTTTTATAATACCATAAAATATTATGAGATGCTACATACAAGAGTGGCAATAGATAAAATAAGACCTTTATTTTACATTTTTGCTGAGTAATCAAGGTTACCTTTTGGCTTTTGCTTTTTTTACATATTCTACTATTTGAGAGATAAAATACTGGAGGGAGTGGAATTTAAACATGAGGAGGCAAAGTTTTTACCTTTTAACATTTTTGTTGTATTGACATTGTTAGAGAATTAGAGTATTTAAATTCAAAATCAGAGATCAAATTGGTTATATATAGCCTTTTCTATTTGATACATGCTATTATGGTGAGTTAAAAAAAATTACAAAAACCAGCAAGGTTACAGAGGCGAGTTTTTCAATAGCTAAAAATACTAAAACATTCGTTTTCTTTGACTAATAAACTAGTTGAACTAATATAGATTATACGTATTAGCCTATAAAATTATTGGAGGTTTTCATGTATGCGGTCATACAAACTGGCGGCAAACAATACAAGGTGGAGCCAGGGGAAGAATTAAGGGTAGAAAAACTGGATGGAAATGTCGGAGATGAAGTGCTTTTTGATAAAGTGCTTATGGTTTCAAAGGATGAGAAAGTAACAATTGGAAGGCCTATTCTGGATGGGGTAAATGTAACTGCTAAAATTATAAGGCAGGGAAGGGGCCAAAAACTTGTGGTATTTAAGTATAAACAGAGAAAGGGATACAGAAAAAAACAAGGCCACAGGCAGGATTTTACAGGCTTAAAAGTAACTGCTATAAACGGGTAACCGGGCATAGTTTTCATTACATGTATGCTGACTCTTTATTTGATTAGCTAGGCTGGCTTTGGTTTTTTCTGATACAACCTATTTGATCAATTATTTAAATAGATGCCTTCTAAGGAGAAAGAATAATGATAGAATGTAACCTTACGATAAAAGGAGAAATAAATGGCGCACAAAAAAGCAGGTGGTAGTTCTAGAAACGGCAGGGATAGCCCTGGGAAAAGGCTAGGAGTTAAAAGATATGGGGGGCAAAATGTTAGTGCAGGCTCCATCCTTGTAAGGCAAAGAGGAACAACTTTCCACCCTGGAAATAATGTGGGATTAGGGAAAGACTATACTATATTTGCAAAAATTGATGGTGTCGTTACCTTTGAAAGGGATGGTAAATATAAGAAAAAAATTAGTGTATACGCCAAGTAGCTTTAGGGCTAAATAGTTGTGCTAAATTTAAACCCTACTTTAAGTACTCTATCACCTTTACTAAATATATTTGTAAGAAAAAATTTGATTGCTAAAATCTTCCAAATTTTATTTATACTTCAAAAAGAAGAACAGCGCCCATCCTAAACCGGGCTGGTATACAAGTGAAATTGGAATCCAGCCCGTCTTTTAATAATAAGCCCTTAGTAACTATTCAGCCACAGATTTACACAGATGAACACAGATACGTTTAAACACAAAGAAACGACAAATAGTATCCTTAAAAGCCTTTATGAGGTTTATTGAATTGTGGCAAAAAACCAGAATTCAAAAGATTTGTATATGATAAGAGAAGACGAAGCATCAGCGGTAATCAGCGTAGATCTGTGGCTGCGTAGTTACAAAGCAGAAAGATTATAGAAAGGTAAGTAGAGTGGGATTCGTCGATGAGGCTCATATTGTTGTTAAATCCGGGAAGGGAGGGGATGGTTGCGTCAGCTTTAGAAGAGAAAAGTTTATCCCTAAAGGTGGGCCGGATGGTGGAAATGGGGGAAAGGGAGGAGATGTTTTAATTAAGGCTACGGGAAAGATGTATTCCCTATATGATTTCGGTTCAAAACGTTATTTTAAAGCGGAGAATGGAAAGCCGGGAAGTGGCAGAAACAGGGCGGGTAGAAAGGGAAAAGATGCAAGGATATTTCTTCCCGTAGGGACCTTGATAAAAGATGCAGACACTGAAAAAATTCTTGCAGACTTAACGTATAATAACCAGGAGATTCTGTTATTAGAGGGCGGAAGCGGTGGAAAAGGGAATAAACATTTTGCTTCTTCAACAAACAGGACTCCCAGATTTGCACAGAAAGGGGAAGAGGGAAAGGAAAAAGAGATTAAACTGGAGCTCAAGCTTATTGCGGACATTGGCATCATTGGATTACCGAATGTTGGTAAATCTACACTCCTATCAAGACTTTCTAATGCCCATCCGGAAGTAGCCGATTACGAATTTACAACACTTGCCCCTAACTTGGGTGTTATTGCCTTTGAGGAGGGCTTATTCCTTACAATTGCAGATATTCCTGGCCTTATAGAGGAGGCAAGCAGTGGTAAAGGGTTGGGCAATAGATTTTTGAAACATATTGAGCGCACAAAGGTCCTTCTGCATGTAATAGATATAAATCGTAGTAATTCTAAAGGCATACATAGCGATTTTTTAACGGTGCAAAAGGAATTGCAGCAGTCATCAGATTCTCTTGAAAAAAGAAGGCAGATAGTTTTGCTGAACAAGATCGACGTAAAACCCCTTAAAAAAGAATGTTTAGATACCTTAATCCATGACTTTAGTAAAAAGGGCTATGAGTGTATGGCAATATCAGCACTGACTGGTGATGGTATAGAAAATCTTAAAGAATTATTGAAAAGTATAGCCCTTTCATTGTAAAAAGCATTAATTCTATTAAATTGTAAGTATGAATAATACAAGGGGAAATATACTTAAAGGGGTTAAGAGGGCTGTAGTAAAAATCGGAAGTGGCGCTTTAACAACCGATAATGGCCTCAACACGGATGTTATTAACAGCATTAGCCAGGATATTTCTTCGCTTATGAAAAAAAGCGGGCTAGAAATTATCCTTGTATCTTCAGGTGCCATCTCCTCTGGAATGAGGAAAATGGGACTCTCTAAAAGACCGCAATCTATATCTCAACAACAGGCTGTTGCTGCGATAGGTCAAGGTAGCCTTATTCTCTCGTATGAAAAAGCCTTCAAGAATTATGGTCAGACAGTAGCTCAGATTTTGGTTACAAGGGATGATTTAACTAATAGAAAAAGATATTTAAATACAAGAAATACCCTTTTTATGCTTCTTAATTGGAAGATTGTTCCCATAATAAATGAAAATGATACTGTTGTGGTAGATGAGATAAAATGTGGAGACAATGATAACCTAAGCGTTATGATGGCAAATCTTATAGGGGCAGATCTCGTTATTAACCTGACAAATATAGATGGTCTTTTTAATGATGATCCGAGGTTAAATAAGGATGCTAGGTTAATTCCCCTAATAAGAAAAATAACAGGCAAGATTGAAAAAAAGGCTAGTTCCACACCAGGGGCCTTAGGTAAAGGGGGAATGGAAAGCAAGGTCAGGTCAGCAAAAAATATATCTCTTTGTGGAATTCCTACTATTATAGCGAATGGATTAAAGGAAAACATTATTCAGGCAATCTTCGATGGCAAGGAAGAGGGCACGCTATTTTTACCTCAGAATGTGCCAATGGGAAGACGCAAGCATTGGATTGCCTTTACAAAATCACCAAAGGGAAAGATAATGGTAGATAGAGGAGCAGAAAAGGCCCTGTTGGAAAATGGCAAAAGCCTTCTTCCTTCAGGGATTATTGCTGTCTATGATAAGTTTAGCCCTGGGGACTCTGTTATTGTTATAAACAAGGAGGAAAAGAAGCTTGCAGTTGGCCTTGTTAATTATCGGTCAAACGATGTAGAAAGAATTATGGGCCATAAAAGCTCAGATATAGAAAGTGTTTTAGGATATAAATATTATGACGAGGTGATACATAAGGATAACCTTGTTATAATACATGAAATATGACTAAAATCTGACACAAATGAAATTAATTTTTTTCGGATAGATACCAGATGCAAATCAATCTAAATGAAGAAATATTGGCTATGGCAAGAGATGCAAGGGAGTCTTCCAGGGTGCTGAGGAATGCGAGGAGAGATAAAAAAGACAAGGCCTTAGAGTTTATGGCAGAGGAGATCCACGTAAGGAAGGATGAGATAATTACGATAAATGCAAAAGATGTAGCCCTGGCAAAAAAAAATGGCTTAAGTTATGCAATGATTGACAGATTGAAACTAGATGAGGAAACAATTGACTCAATGGTTGATGGATTAAGGGAGGTAGCAGCACTCCCTGACCCTGTTGGTGAAATTCCCGGCATGTGGGTAAGGCCAAATGGATTGAAGGTTGGCCGTATACGGGTTCCTTTAGGCGTCATAGGCTTTATTTATGAGTCAAGACCTAATGTAACGGTTGATGCTGCAGCCCTTTGTCTTAAGTCTGGAAATGCAGTATTACTGAAGGGTGGATCTGAGGCTATTAATTCCAATTTGATCTTGAACGAAATTTTACATGGGGCCGTGGAAAAGGCAGATTTACCTAAGAAATCCATACAAGTTATTTCATCTACCAAACATGAGGCAGTTGGATACCTTCTTAAAATGGATGACTATGTAGACGTTATAATCCCCAGGGGTGGCGAGGGTCTAATCAGATTTGTTGCTGAAAATTCTCGCATTCCGGTATTAAGGCATTTTAAGGGTGTATGCCATGTTTATGTAGACAAGCATGCAGATCTGAGTATGGCCCAGAATATATGTTTTAATGCGAAGGTTCAGAGACCTGGTGTTTGCAATGCAATGGAAACAATGCTGGTTCATGAGGATGTTGCCATGTCTTTTTTGCCTGATATGATAAAGGTTTTTCAGGATGCAGGGGTTGAAATAAGGGCATGTGAAAATACTGTTAAAATAGTACCGGGTCTTATTCCTGCCCGTGAAGGCGATTGGCCCGCTGAATTCCTGGATCTTGTGCTGGCAGTTAAGATTGTCAAAGACATGGACGAAGCAATGGATCACATTGATAGATATGGAACTCAGCATACAGAGGCAATAGTGACTTCGAATTATGAACGGGCGAGGGGTTTTTTGGAAAAGGTTGACGCATCAGTCGTGTTAGTTAATGCATCTACCAGATTTAATGATGGTTTTGAGCTTGGCCTTGGTGCGGAGATTGGAATAAATACATCAAAACTTCATTCGTATGGCCCAATGGGTCTCCAGGAGTTAACCACAACTAAGTTTATTGTACTTGGCTCCGGACAGGTTAGACAGTGAAACTAGGAATGCTTGGGGGAACATTTAACCCAATTCATTTAGGCCACCTAAGGGTTGCTGAGGAGATTGGCTGGAAACTTAACCTGGATTTGGTTTATCTCATACCTTCTCGTCTGCCTCCTCACAAGAGCACGGATCACATAGTTGATTTTTCTCATCGTTTGGAAATGACTCGCTTGGCGAGTGAGCTTTCACCTATGCTCAAGGTTTGGGATATTGAGGGTCAAAGGTCTGGCCCATCCTATTCCATAGATACACTTAGATTATTTCATTCACACTTTGGACCTGGCCTTGAACTATTTTTTATTATTGGAACAGATGCATTTTCACTTATAGAAACCTGGAAAGATTTTAGAAGCCTTTTCAAGTATGCATCATTTGTTGTAATTAATAGGGGTAACTGTAAAAAGGGGGAATTTTTTTCATTTATTAAATCCCTTGACGCCAGCCTTGTATGGGATGAAAATAAAAACTGTTTTTGTCACCCTGCCGGAACTGTTTTGCTTTCAATGGATACGGCCATAATGGATATTTCGGCCAGTAGAATAAGGCAAATGGTGGCCACTGGCGGGTCCATTCGGTTTATTGTCCCTGAGGTTGTAAGAGAATATATAGAAAAAAAAGGTTTATATCTGCTTAATGAAGCCACTCGATAAGGCGCTTTTATGCGTTAAAATTATTAATGAGAGGAAGGCGAAAGACTTAGTCCTCTTTGAAATAGAAAAACTTTCTTCAATAGCTGACTATTTTCTTATTGCCAGTGGTACCTCGAGCAGACAGGTCCAGGCTATCGCACGACATTTAAAAAGACGTATGAAAGATGAGAGAGTTGCCCTGTTCGGGATGGAGGGTGAGAAAGATGGGCATTGGATCCTGTTAGATTTTGGTGATGTGATAGTTCACATTTTTTATGAGCCTGTAAGGGAATCTTATGACCTCGAAGGCTTGTGGGTCGAGGCCCCGCGCATAGAGCTAAGAAATGAAAATAGCGAAGGTAAAAATTAGAAAACTCCTTGTAAATTTACTATCCCTCTTTTTAATAATCATTCTTTATGCCAACCAGGCAGAGGCATTTTTGTCTATAAAAGATGAGGCTGAGCTTGGAGAAGGATTTTTAAAGAAAATCCAATCCCAGTTTGAGTTTGCAGAGTATCCCTATTTAGTAGAGTATATAAATGGTCTTGGCTTATACATAGGCAAACAAATAGAAGTCCCTTATTTCCCTTTAAATTGTTATGTTATAAAAGATAGCACAATTAATGCATTTGCAGCCCCTGCTGGCCATGTATTTTTCTTCTCGGGCCTGATAAATCTTATGGACACAGTTGATGAGCTGGCCTCTGTTCTTTCTCACGAACTGGGACATGTTAGCGGAAGGCACCTTGCCCTTCGGATGGAAAGGTCCAAAAAAATTGGCCTTGCAACTATGGCTGGCATACTGGCAGGGGCCCTTATTGGCGGTGATGTTGCAGGTGCAATTATGACTGGATCTATAGCAGCAGGTATACAGGCAGAACTTGGTTACAGCAGGGACAATGAGAGGCAGGCTGATCAGTTAGGATTAAAGTATGCGAGCATTTCGGGTTTTGATCCATGGGGAATGGTCAGTATTTTAAAAAAGATGCAAAAGGAAAGGTGGTATAGCCAGGGAAATATGCCCTCTTACCTACTGACTCATCCAGGGGCGGCCGAAAGGATGTCTAATATTGAGACAATGGCAAAAAATGCCAGGATTACCCCTGAATCTAAAGAATCTCAAAAATTCAGACTGGAGTTTCCCTTATTTCATACTATGGTAATGGCCTTATGCAGTGAAAGGTCCTTTGCGATTAGGCAGTTTAACAACAAACTCCAAAAGGACAGCAATTCACCAATAGCCCATTATGGCCTTGGGCTTATCTTGGAG
>CAYMVB010000091.1:0-3335 GCA_964393665.1 uncultured Desulfobacteraceae bacterium
CGGCAGATAGGCTGGAGGGAAAATTTTATTGTCTATCTACCCATTGTGGTGGTGTAGTGCTGGTCCCTGGAAGGATACGGGATTATTGTCCTGTAGAGATATCTCCAAAGGGCATCCAGGTCCTGCAGTGGGAAAAGGACTCCGCAGGGGAGGCAGGCCTTGTGAAGATAGATCTTTTAGGGAATCGAAGTCTGTCTGTAATCAGGGATTGCCTTGAACGTATCTATAAAAATTATGGCATAACGATAAAATATGCCAGCCTTGATCCCCTGGCAGACAGAGAAACTATTAACATTTTTTATACGGGAGACACGATTGGTGTATTTTACTTTGAAAGCCCTGCCACCAGACAGGTATTATCTCAGGCAGCAAGCTGCCTTTCCTTTGATGAGTATGAAAATAACGATCATTTCAATATCAATGTAATAATAACCTCTATTATCAGACCGGCCTCAAGGGGGGTAATTCAAACATGGATTTCAAGGCTTCATGGACAACCCTGGGAACACATACATCCGCTTCTAAAATCAATCCTCGAGGAAACCCTGGGGGTACTTGTGTTTCAAGAGCAAATAAGCCAGGTTGCCATTGCCATGGCCGGATTTTCCGTTGAAGAGTCTGATGCCCTGAGAAAAATAGTTTCTAAAAAAAGCAAAGATGAAACATTAAAGGATTTTTATCTAAAATTTGCGAAAGGGGCACGCATAAAAGGTGTGGATGATAAGGTTATTAATGATATCTGGATGATGATCACCTCCTTTGAGGGCTATAGCTTCTGTAAATCACATTCCGCCAGCTACACACTGGTAGCCTATAAAAGCGCCTTTTTACGAGCCCACTATCCGGCTGAATTTATGGCCTCAGTAATCTCTAATCAGGGCGGATATTATACTACACTCGCCTATATCTCAGAGGCCCGGCGTATGGGTCTTACGATACTCCCTCCAGACATAAATCTGAGTGATATAAAGTATACAGGAAAAGACAAATGGGTGCGGGTTGGATTCATGCAACTAAAAAATATCTCCAAAAATACCCTTGACAGCATTCTTCGCGAACGAATTGAAAGGGGCCCTTACATACATATCCACGATTTTCTAAAAAGGACCAGCATGAAGCTCCATGAGACATTAACCCTGATTAAGGCAGGTTGTTTTGACTCTATTTCCGGGGGTCTTAACAGGCCATCCCTGGTATGGGAGGCTTACCGATTTTTTTCAAACAATAATCATGGGGTAAATCTGGACTCTGCTTCCACATCCAAGGCATTCTGCCCTACTCTGCATCCCTACAAGGAAGATATTGCATATAAACATGAAGCGGATATCTTTGGTTTTGTCATCTCAACCCATCCGCTTAACCTCTTTAAAAAATCTCTCATGTCCCTCAGGCATGTCCATGCGAGGGATCTTTTCAGGTACACAGGTCGATACGTAACAGTAGTTGGCTGGCCTGTGATTGAAAAGGTGATTTCAACAGAAAAAAATGGCCCTATGGAATTTATTTCCTTTGAAGATACTACAGGTATGTATGAGGCAATTTTTTTCCCGGGCGTATACAGGAGGTTTTTAAGTGTTCTGGGACAAGACAGGGCATATATACTGAAAGGGAAAATAGAAATGAACTTTGGCACTGTTAGCCTTATAGCAAATTGGGTAGGCGTTTTAACCCAGACTATGCAGCAGCCACCTACTGCACAATCTGGATTTATTAACCTAAATTTATAATTCTGGCTAGTATTTCGAAGAAATTCTTATAGGCCTATCCGTTATAAAGGAAACCCTCCAACGCCTTCTGATCCATTCCTGCAATGCCGATTTCTTTTGCTGTGCGCCCTGAAAGCTCATAGTCTTCCCCATTTATTGCAGAGCAGATTTTTATGATAGACTCATGAACTGGCATGTTTATGCCCATTAATTCCCCTATATCTTTAATTAATACGAGGCCATAGGGCACATCCTCTGTGATATAACGATCCTTCATGGTCTTTGGCCCAAGCATTTTCATGCCTGCCCGATGAATACTATCCTTGCCAAAGAATGCGTCCATTGATGTATTGAGTATCCTCTCATAACACTCCTCCTGGCTATGGCCTAAATCATATTCATCAAACTGAAGATTATCCCAGTGATAGAGCCTCCAATTCATGACTTTGCACAGGGCGAGCCTTTCCCTGTTCAATGCCTCAAAAAGCCTTGCAGTGGAGGGGGTCACACCTTCTACATAAAGAAAAAATTCACCCTTTGAATACTCTATGCGCGTAGCGCTTAGAAGTGTTGCTGCAGGATGAACATAAGGATTCGGGTTATTAACCATTGCCTCCAATACATCCTTTGCAGGGCTTATTGATGGATAAAACCCTTTAAGTTCAGCTATGATCTCACTCGTTTTTTCAGCCGGCAATACGCCTGCCGGCAAAAGAACTGCCTCTATGAATACCCTAACATGACCCGGCTTAACCAGCCTCGCGCCATATGGCAAGGTGGAGCCCTCTACAAGGGTTATATCTTTCTTTATGCCCTTTTCATCGAATATTTTTTTAATCTTTAAGGTTCCAGCAGAGCCCGGCAAAAGTATTAAGACCTGGCCATCCTCCAAATAAGGCGCGATTGACTCAGCAACCATGGTATGGGCAAAGGAAGGTAATATAATGAATATATACTTTATTCCTTCCACTGCCTCTTTCATATCCATAGTAGCCACTTTTAGCTTCGCCTTCCCGGTCACCCCAACTCCCTCTTTCATAATCTCCTTAGAAGAAAGGACAGGCGAGAAGGTGTCCTTAAATTGTGTAAATTCAAACATCCTTACCTGATTGCCTTGCAGGGCCATCTCCGCAGCTACTGCATGGGCCCCATTACCGCCACCTATGACTGCAATTTCATGAAGCATAATCATCTTCTCCTTTTTCACAGGGATGAATAGTTAAAAGACCGTTAACCGTATAGCAAAGATAAATTTTATTAAAAGAAATAAGTTACGGCCTATCTTTTTGGAATACAAATTATACCCTAAACAAACACGAAATAAAACTGGATGTAAGCATTCAGGTTTTAGGTTGAAGACCGAAGACTGAAGTATTTCAAACAACTCGTAATGATTTAATCAACCCATTTAAAGTTTAGTAACTAAGTATTCAACGATAGCTGTTCGTTCCGTAGTATCTCTATTAATACCAACATAACCTAAAAATCGGTGCACCAAGCACCAACCAACTTCTACGTATACATATCTTTCCATAGATACGGAATGCAACCTAAAAGTCCTGACCATTATGTATCAACTACAAATGCCATTACCTTTAACAGGTTATAAAAATAAATTCAATAAGGTAG
>CAYMVB010000092.1:0-4647 GCA_964393665.1 uncultured Desulfobacteraceae bacterium
TGAATCAGCCTTGGTTAACCCGGTGCTCTTTGCCATCTCTGTAATCATCTCTCCTTTTGTCATTTTCTCCTCCATTTATAATTTGATTAAAAGTTTAAATACTCAATATATAGATCCCTTTACTCCTTGAAACCCCCTTTCTGCATAATTTTATTATAAAAACTGAACTTATGGCACCAGTAATTTTTTAAAAATATAGTTACTGAATATGTTAGGCTTTAACGCTAAACAGGTATACATTACAAAACTTTTAAGGATCTTAATAGATAAATTTTTTTCCTTACATAGTAATTATAGACGACAACGCTGTAAAATTTAAGGTCTTTATGACACAAAACCCCCCTAACTTAGAGTAATTGCCGATTTTCATACCATGTACCTTTATAAAATTCAACAAAGAAATTTTACATGTAATAAAAAAACCTGCCTGAAATTCAAGTAAATTTTAGATCTTGTTCGATTTTTACATAGTAATAAATGACATACATAAAAAATATAATGCAATATATGAATGAAATTTATTTGTTAATTATGCAGTCCATTTAATAAAAATCCTGCATTGACAAATATATACCTAACCTATAAATTGAGAATGTCAGCTAAAAAAGGTATACACAGTAATCCGTTCCAACGTATATATTTTCAGGTAATTGGGTACCCTAAAATAGTTGATTTTAGACTTAAAAAATATAACAATTAGCTGTTTGCGATTTAAATTTTAACAATCCAGCGCCAATAGATCATTACATATTCTTTCACATGCATCTTTCGTAAAAAAGAGGCGTGTCTCTGAAAGGGTTTTGTAACCATCTTTTTGCTTATTGCAAGGGCCTTGATACAAAATTGGAGATAGATTTAGAGCTATAGATCTTATAAAAGCAATGGAAAATACAAATATGAGGATAGGAATCGGCTATGATGTTCATAAGTTCGCAGAAAAAAAACCTCTTATATTAGGCGGCATAAACATTCCATATTCCAAGGGTTTAACAGGCCACTCTGATGCCGATGTTTTAACGCATGCCATAATTGACGCTATCCTTGGAGGCCTTGGACAGGGTGATATAGGGAGGCATTTCCCGGACACTGACCCTGCATACAAAGGAATAGAAAGCATTGTATTATTAGACAGGGTGATGTCCTTAGCTACATTAAAAGGCTACAAGATAAATAACCTAGATGCAACTATTGTCGCACAAAAGCCAAAGTTAGCCATCTATCTGAACGATATGGAAAAAAAGATCTCTAACACCCTGAAGGCTAATCAAGAAAACGTGAATATAAAGGCAACCACCACTGAAGGATTAGGCTTTTGTGGCAGGGGCGAGGGTATTGCAGCATACGCGGCGGTAACTTTAATCAGGATATGATAAGAATTTATAAATAATAAGAAGGATAACATGACACTAAAGCTATATAATTCCGCGACTCGGAAAAAAGAAACCTTGAAACCTATTAAAAATGACCATGTAGGCATTTATGTATGCGGTGTTACCGTTTATGACCTCTGTCACATAGGACATGCAAGGTCAGCCATAGTCTTTGACATGTTCGTAAGATATCTAAGGGCGAGAGGTATGAGGGTCACGTATGTTAGAAACTTTACAGATGTAGATGATAAAATCATAGAGCGAGCAAAAGAAATGGCTGAGGAAACAACTGCCTTAGCTAAGAGATATATAAAGTCTTTTTACGAAGATATGCATTCATTAGGGGTCCTTGATGCAGATATTGAACCCAGGGCCACAGAGCATATAAATGATATGATTACTATGATTAAAATTTTAGTAGAAAAGGGCTTTGCCTATGCAATTGATAGCATGGTTTACTTTTCTGTTGAAAAATTTAAAACCTATGGTGCGCTTTCAGGCCGAAAACTGGAAGACATGATTGCAGGCGCGAGAATAGATGTTGATGAAAACAAAAAACATCCCATGGATTTTGTTCTCTGGAAAGGGTCAAAACCTGGTGAGCCTCAATGGAAAAGCCCTTGGGGGAAGGGAAGGCCTGGTTGGCATATAGAGTGCTCGGCTATGAGTTGCAAATACCTTGGAAATAATTTTGATATACACGGTGGAGGCAGAGACCTAATATTCCCCCACCATGAAAATGAACGAGCCCAAGCTATGGCAGCAAATGGGGTTAACTACGCAAACTACTGGATGCACAATGGTTTTTTAACCGTAGAGTCAGAAAAGATGTCAAAATCCCTTGGAAATTTCATCACAATAAGAGATGCCATTAGGCTTTATCATCCCCAGGTTTTGAGGCTTTTTCTATTATCAAAACATTACAGGAGCCCGCTGGATTTTTCTAAGGCTTCATTGTCAGAAGCTAAATCAGGGCTTATAAAAATATATAGGACCCTTCAGAGACTTGATGAAGAAATAGGGCCCTATGATGCTCGTGATACGATTAAGATTCCTGCATTCAAAGAAGCAATAAATGGAAAGGATTTTAAATCCAATTTTTTTGGGGCAATGGATGATGATTTAAACACTGCCGCAGGATTAGGGCTTATCTTTGATAAAGTAAAGGGTATCAATAGACTCTTAGATAAATCACCCAATAGTAATAAAATCAAAGCAAAATTGTCTAAAGAGAGAAATGATTTATTGTCCTGCGCTAACATATTAGGCCTTCTCGAAGAAACTCCTGCAAAATTCTTAGAAAATATTCTAAGGGGTGATTCTGATATAAAAAAGGATGAAGTTGAGAAATTGATTCGTGAAAGAAATGAGGCCAGAAGAATGAAAGACTGGGCTGCAGCAGATTCAATAAGGGATAATTTATCTGATATGGGCATTACCCTTGAAGACAAACCCGATGGGACCGCCTGGAGATTTAAGACAAACGATGCTTAAATTAAATATTGGCTATACGTGTTTTTTACACATCATTATTGTTATCTCAGGAAAAAACATTGCAAAATTTTTCAAAGTTCCATCTCATATCCCCATACGAACCTAAAGGTGATCAAAGGCATGCAATTGATTCACTCACCAAAGGCCTTAATGAGAATGTCAAACAACAAATATTACTTGGAGTTACAGGGTCTGGAAAAACATTTACCATTGCGCATGTAATAGAGAAAATACAAAGGCCTGCACTAGTTATAGCTCCCAATAAAACCTTAGCCGCCCAACTTTACGGAGAGTTCAAGGGCCTTTTCCCTGATAACGCAGTAGAATATTTCGTAAGCTATTATGACTATTATCAACCTGAGGCTTATGTCCCTCAAAGTGATACCTATATACAAAAAGATGCCTCGATTAATGAACAGATAGATAAATTCAGGCATTCTGCTACAAGATCTCTTTTTATTAGAGACGACGTTATCATTGTCGCAAGTGTATCCTGCATTTACGGCCTTGGCTCTCCCGAGGCATATCACGGCATGCTTCTTTATATCCAAGAAGGAGACTCTGTAAATCGCGAAGATGTCTTAAAAAAACTGGTTGAAATACACTATGAAAGGAACGATCTGGATTTCCATCGTTCCTCCTTTAGGGTAAGAGGGGATAGTGTAGACATATACCCCGCCTACGAAGATTACTCTTGTGTACGGCTGACCTTTTTCGGAGACTATATCGAGCTAATCCAGGAGATAGACCCGCTCACCGGAAAAATTATAAAGAGGCTAAGCCGAGCAGCTATTTACCCAGCAAGCCATTATGTGACTACATCAATACATAGAGAAAATGCAATATATAATATTAAAAATGAACTATCCGAAAGGATACATTATTTTAGAAAAATAAAAAAATATGTAGAGGCTCAAAGAATTGAAGAAAGGACCCTATATGACTTAGAAATGATACAAGAAATGGGCTATTGCCATGGAATAGAAAATTATTCCAGGCACCTTACAGGAAGAAAACCTGGAGAACCTCCGCCGACGCTTCTTGATTATTTTCCTGAAAATTCGCTTTTTATAATTGACGAGAGTCATATAACATGCCCCCAGTTAATGGGAATGTATAGAGGCGATAGATCCAGAAAAGAGACACTGGTAGAATTTGGATTCCGCCTCCCCTCTGCCCTTGACAATAGACCGCTACAATTTGAGGAATTCGAGTTAAGAGTTAACCAGGTTGTATATGTTTCAGCAACACCAGGCCCGTACGAGTTAAATAAGGCGAGCCATGTTGTAGAGCAGATTATAAGACCAACAGGGCTTATCGACCCTGAGATTATTGTTAGGCCGGCAGGCAATCAAGTGGATGATCTCTTAACATACATTAGAAAAACAATAAACAAGGGCCAACGTGTGCTCGTTACAACCTTGACCAAATCCATGGCGGAAAATTTAACCGATTATTATGCAGAATTAGGGGTGAAAGTAAGGTACCTTCACTCTGATATAACTACCATTGAAAGAATGGAGATAATTAGGGATCTTAGGCTAGGGGTTTTTGATGTACTTATAGGTATCAATCTACTTCGAGAAGGATTAGATCTTCCAGAGGTATCCCTTATTGCAATTTTGGATGCTGATAAGGAAGGTTTTTTGCGCTCTGAAAGGTCTTTAGTCCAGACATGCGGGAGGGCAGCTCGAAATGTAGACGGAAAAGTCATTTTTTATGCTGATGAAATTACACTATCTATGAAAAAGGCAATTGCCGAGACTGCACGAAGAAGAAAACT
>CAYMVB010000093.1:0-1961 GCA_964393665.1 uncultured Desulfobacteraceae bacterium
ATAAGTATTCATATACTGCTTCACTTACCTGCCCTCTCCGAGACCAATTTAATAAACGCATCCTCGAAGGTTGCCTTATCTGGATCTAGCCCTGCGCCATGTATTATGAAAGACGGGCTTCCCATGGCTATAATCTCTCCCTTATCTATTAAAGCTATCCTTTTACAAAAATACGCCTCATCCATGTAATGAGTAGTTGCAAAAATGGTAACCCCTTTCTCAGCTAAATCTCCAATAAAATTCCAAAAATGACGCCTGGTAATTAAATCAACTCCTGAGGTAGGTTCATCAAGAAATAGGATTTTAGGCTTATGGAGCAAGGCGCATCCCAAGGCCAGCCTTTGATGCCACCCAGGAGGCAGCTCCCTTACGGGCCTATTACAGGCCTCTTTCAGGCCAAAAAGATCAAGCACCCACTCAATCCTTTCCTCCCAGTAATTTATGGGTACCATATAGATACCCAGATAAAATCTTATGTTCTCGACAGGTGTAAGATCCTCATAAAGAGAAAACTTCTGGGACATGTAGCCAATAGCTTTCTTAACCTCCTCCGGCTCTTTACAGATATCATGATCCGCTACCATACCAAATCCAGATGTTGGCGTAAGAATTCCGCATAACATACGTATAGTCGTAGATTTACCTGAGCCGTTTGATCCTAAAAAACCAAAAATCTCACCTCGTTTTACCGAAAAAGATATGCTGTCAACTGCCACAAACTTACCAAATTCCTTTTTCAAATCTCTTACAAAAATTACATCAGAATTTGAAGTCTTGGTGGATGGGTACATCATCAACTCCATGAATACGGTGTATAATAGCTTCCTCTAGATTAGAAAATTGCGACTTGATTTCATGAGGGGCATCAAGGGCCAATAAATGAGCATTGTGCATGATAGCAATTTTATCGCACAGCTCTAACTCATCCAGGTATACAGTTGATAATACAATGGTCATGCCCTGTTTTTTCATTTGAAAAAGCATTTCCCAGAATTCCATCCTGGAAACCGGGTCTACTCCATTTGTCGGCTCATCCAATATAAGAACCTTTGGTCTGTGAACCAAGACACAGGCAAGGGCAAGTTTTTGTTTCATTCCACCTGAAAGATCTGTGGTTAATCGATCTAAAAAAGGGAGTAATTCAGAAAAGCCAAGGTAAAAATTTCTCATGTTATCTCTATCTGCCACGGCAATTCCAAATATATCCATAAAGAAATTAAAGTTTTCACCAACAGTCAAGTCTTGATAAAGCCCAAAACGCTGGGGCATATAACCTATGATAGTTTTGATTTTTTTTCTTTGAGATACTACATCTAGACCATGTATAAAAATTTTACCAGAAGAGGGCCTTATCATAGTTGCCATCATCCGTAAAAGGGTAGATTTACCTGCCCCGTCAGAGCCCATAATTCCAAGGATTTTTCCCTTTTCTATGTTCATTGATACATTGCTGACAACCTCTATTTGAGAAAACCTTTTATACACGCCCTCTACTTTAATAAAGGCTTCATCTAAAATTGTTGTATCTGTTCGCATCTCTTCAGGCATTCTATTGTAACCATGCATCTGCCGGCATCCCTGGCTTTAATTCAAGGCCTGGATTAGGTATGGAAATTTTAACGAGATATACGAGCTTTACCCTTTCCTTATGTGTCTGTATTATTTTAGGTGTAAATTCTGCTTCTGGAGATACAAATGATACTGTACCCCTGTAAACCTTATCTGGAAAGGTATCGATGCTGATATCAGCCTCCTGCCCCGGCTTCACTTTACCTATTTCAGTCTCATCAACAAATATTTTAAGCTCAACATGAGAGAGATCTGACAGTGTCATTACCTCCTGACCGGCCAGGACTACCTCACCTACTTCGCTGTTTCTACTGGTAATGACTCCTTGAAACGGTGCAAGCAATTTTGTATAGCTCATTCGAATGCCTGCTAAATCTACCAACGATCTTGCA
>CAYMVB010000094.1:0-13248 GCA_964393665.1 uncultured Desulfobacteraceae bacterium
GTAGCGGCCAACACCTCTTAGATAACTCCCTTTAAAGGTAGCCGCTTTTTAGACATAACATATAGTATATTTGATGAATATATTCAACTTTTTTAGTAACTATTAAGCAAATGACTTCGGCGCTTCGCTCCAGGGTTATAAATAAAAGAAACTTTTTTTAAGTTTCTTAGGAGCTTGTGAGGTTTAAGGCTGAAGGTTAAAAGTATTTCAACCACCTGGTGACGACTAAATCAAGCCACCCAAAATCTTCTCTATTTTAGAAATCCCTGCCCGCCGAACTTAAGCAGCTAAGCTATATAGCTCTTCTCTTGGAAATCCTGAAATAATATAAGAAACCAATAATGGCAATTTATTAGCCGGCTCAAATACTCCCATTTTTCTGTGTTTATACATAATTTTTTTATGAGGCTTCCAGCTTTATTGAGGCCATAAATCTGATTAGCAGCTTACTCTATTTAGTATTACTGCCTTGCGCAATCTAAAATTACGGAAATAATCCTGTCTAAATCCTTATTTGTCATTGCAGTACCAGATGGCAAGCAAAGCCCCCTGCTAAACAAATCCTCGCTAACTGCACCACCCTTAATTCTGCATCCCTTAAATACTGGTTGCTGGTGCATAGGCTTCCACACCGGCCTGGACTCAATATTGTTTGCCCCTAATTTTAGTCGAACCGCCTCCCTGTCCGCACCAAATTTTTCCGGTGTAATTAATAGTACTGTTAGCCATCTGTTAGACCTGCCATATAAAGCCTCTGGCATAAACTCAATGCCTGGAATATGTCTGAGAGCCCCTTCATAATAATTGAATATTTCGCGCCTTTTCTCAACACGTTCATCCAATACTTTAAGTTGTCCTCGCCCAATTGCCGCAATGATGTTGCTCATGCGATAGTTATAGCCAACGGACGAATGCTCATAGTGGGGTGCGGGATCTCGTGCCTGCTGTGATAAAAACCGAGCCTGGTCGATCAGCCCCTTATCGTCAGATGCCAACATCCCACCACCGGAAGTGGTAATGATTTTATTCCCGTTAAATGAAAAGACCGCAGCTTTCGCCCCAACGCCGGCATGTTGCCAGAGGTCAGAGGCCTGAGGTCTGAGGTCATCAGACCCCTGACTGTTATAACTTGACTTCTGATCTCTGACTTCTGATTTCTGATATCTGGAACCCAGAGCCTCTGCCGCATCAACAATTATCGGGATATCATATTTTTCACAGATCGAATAAATCCGCCCGTAATCAGCGCATTGACCATACAGATCAGTCGGGACCACAGCCCTCGGCAATCTACCACGCTTTACTGAGGCCTCTATCTCTTCTGCGAGCAAGTCTACGTCCATATTCCATGAGCTATAATTGGAATCAATAAAAACAGGCCTAGCCCCCTGAAAAAGGATTGGCGTCACGCCTCCAATGAATGTGAGTGTTGAGGCAACCACTTCATCTCCCGGGCCAACTCCAAGAATCCGGAGCGCAAGATGCATGGCAGCAGTCCCGCTTGAAACCGCCGCACAATGCTCAATACCGGTATACTCGGCAAACTCTCCCTCAAAAGCATCCACCATAGGTCCTAAAGGGGCTATATAGTTACTGTCAAATGCCTCTGTAACAAAACTCAGTTCCTCTCCGCCCATATGAGGAGGTGATAAAAAAATATAAGCATTATCACTATTTTTATTCATATTTTTCATTAATATTTCTTATCTCTCTTGCCGGTACACCAAATGCAACTACGTCATCAGGAATATCGTGATTAACATAACTAAAGGCGCCTATTATCGAATTTTCCCCTATAGTTACACCTGGCATTATTACGCTATGACTTCCTATTTTACAATTTTTTTTTAAAATTACCTCTCCTTCCTTCTCATCTACCGTTGAGACAGAATATAGTGAACAATGTGAGCCAATTTGAACAAAGTCCCCAATCGTAACTCCCCTTAAGGCATTTATATAGGTAAATGCACCAATATCTGTTTTATAACCAAGGCTAAAATTTTTCAGATGCCTGACAATCCAATTGTATTTGGTGGGTTTACCATCCTCAATTATTGGGTATTCCCAATCCTTAAATCGTTCCATAAATCACTACTCCATAGATAGCCTGGATTATTTTCTATTATGATTAACGAGAGGTCTAAAAACCGCCTTGATTAGCGCTCATAAATTTTTTTTACAACTTTCAGGTCAATGTCTTTCAGCAATTTATATCGCATGCCACCTCAATTATATTCAAGCTAACAATTTCTTTTGTTTCAACAATTATTTATAATGCCATAAAAAATAAGGTTTATATATTTTATTTATTCATTTTCCTTTATATGCTATCTTAAAAACTGGGCTGCGATTTAAATGGCACCTTTAAAATAGAAACACCCTCTCTAACGACTCCCTATAAACAGCCCTAAAAAAGCAAAACTACGTTTTTTATGTATCTCCATAACCAGTCGTATTATTTTTTAAGTTTTCTTATGAGCGATTTTTTCTCTGTGTAGTATGCTTAATCTGTGGATTGAATTCTTCCATCGTTGCATGGCCCTGCTGAGCAATCCCCTCTCTTTTAACAATCTTGCCTATTGTTATCATGCAAATCCTCATGTCTAATAGGAGGCTATGGTTATTCACATACCATAAATCATACGTAAATTTCTCATCCCAAGATATTTCATTTCTGCCATGAATCTGGCTCCAACCCGTTATTCCCGGCTTCACGTCATGTCGCTTCATCTGTTCTGATGTATAAAGCCTTAAATACTTCATTAAAAGGGGTCTTGGGCCAACAAGGCTCATATCTCCCTTTAACACATTAAACAGCTCGGGCAGTTCATCCATACTTGTTTTTCGGAGTACTTCCCCAAAGGGTGTAAGTCTTTCTGAGTCAATAAGCGGTCCACCAGAGGCATCTTTCTGCTCCGTCATTGTCCTGAATTTATATAAGGTAAAAGGTTTTCCATGGAGTCCAGGCCTTTTCTGTTTAAAAAATACAGGAGACCCCATCTTTATCTTCACCAAAACACCAATAACAGCCATTAATGGTACAACAAGTATAAATACGGGAAAACACAAAGCAAGGTCAAATATACGCTTTTTACAGTTCATTCAATACTGCGACCAACTTATCTGCCAATTTTCTTATAGTATGGTTTTTCTCTACGTAAAGCCTTCCCCTTTTGCCCATACTTAACCTTTTAGCCGCGGGCAAGGAGTATAATTGTATCGCGGCATCAGCCAAAGCATTTGCATTACCGGGCGGCACTGTTATGCCGGCCATTGCCTCCTTAATAGGGTTATTATATGAATTGCATGAAAATATAACAGGTCTTTCAGCACTCATATACCCAAATAGCTTGTTTGAGCTGATACCATATTTAAATACCGGCAAATCTTCAAGATTAAAGATAAAGGCACTTGCCTTGCTCATAATATCCTGAATGCATTTTTTTGGAACCGGATTGTGAAATTCTACATTTCTTAGCCCCAAAAACATTGCTCTCCTCATGAGGTTATTTTTTTCCGGTCCGTCACCTACCAGCAAAAAACATATTTTATCATTTCCTCTATCCTGAAGTATTTTTCCTGCATCAAGAATTACACTCAGGGCATTAGCGCTGCCGTGAGCCCCCAGATACATAACAATAAATTTATCTGAAATAAACTTTTCACGAACTGAATTGCATTTATAACTGCTTACATCTATCCCATTAGGGATCCAAACAATTTTTTCTCTTGAAATCCCAAACTTCTCGATATAGTCCCCCGCATTTGGCAAAAGGGTTATTATTCTATCAGCGTTTCTATAAAGAAAGCCTTCTAAAAATTTGAAAAAGATAATAAGGGGATGATGTTTAGACATGGATCCCATGTCAATAAGTGTCTGAGGCCATAAGTCTCTCACCTCAAAGATAAACTTGCTTCTTCTCAAACGAGAAACGATGTAGGCTGCAAGTGGTGCGAAGAGATGCACTGAAGAACCAATAATTACATCAGGCCTTTCTCTCATCTTCACGGAAAAAATCAAAGCCTTAAGAGAGTAACTTAGCCAATTTACCACCCTTCTCCAGTCGTTTTTTGAATAGGCAAAGGTTTTTAACCAAATAAATCTGATGCCATTTACCCACTCAAGCCTATAGCGATCACCAGCCTTTAATCTCTCCTCCCTTCTTGTTACATAATTAAAGGAGGATGCGAAAATTGTTACATCATATCCCTTTTTTATTAATTCTATGCCTAAATCATAATGTCTTGTTCCACCAGGCATATCAGGTGTTGTTGCATAGTGATTAAAAATCCAGACGTTCATCGAATAAACCCAAGAAAGCAAACCAATGTTGTATTAAACCATGCTTTGGAAGTTTTTTAGCCCAAATAACTCTTATTAACTATCTCTTTATCCAATTTCATTAATTTACAAATATAAAATTATAAAACTTCCCGTTTCATGCAAAATTAATCTATGTTTTTTGTATCATTTAAAAATATTTCAGATACTCGCAAGAAATCCTTGTCCCCCGTTATTTTATATATCATTTTCAATTGCCTTATATGAATATCGTGGTACGTGATGCTTTTGATTTGCGGGTGTTTTAGGCAATAATGGCTAATCCCATTTACCGTCCTGAATCTATGTATATTAGCCTTAATTGTTTGAATCCCACCTCTCAGCAGCTTTTCACAAGATTGATCTTTTGTCGTTCTGAAAAAATCATAAAGCCCATATAATCCAAATATCATTCCATTTAATGTATGAGCAGGCGGATCATCCGGGTACTCTTCGACCCATAAATAACTATCCTGATCAATGCATGTTATCCATGGGTCGAAAGGTTTTGAATCTAAAAAGATAAAAGAATTAAGAATTTTTTTGGCTATCTGCAAGTAGCTATTATTTTTTGTAATTTCATATAGTCGAATGAAGAATGATAACGCTTGCCCTTGTGCCATCCCAGAATACCAGGGAGCATACAGGGTATCTTCTTTGTAACCATGGAGCGGAAAATCAAAATTATACGGGAAAAAAATAGATGAATTTATCGCTAAGGAGATGCCTATGAGCTTAGCAGATATTTTTTCAGCCTTTTTTAAGTATTCCTTATCCTTTACTGTAATGTATACATCTAGTAAGTGAAGGCCATATTGCGCTAAGGCCCCTGGGTGATAATGTATTTTACCGTGACGGATATGGAGCGGAATACAATTGTCATCATATAACTTTTGTTTTTTTAATGATTTTGCACCATTATTATATGGCAACTGATTGTATTTTAAAATATTTATGGAACCTCTATAAATCTTATAACCGCCTTTAGACCTGTAGCATTTACCCGTATCAACAATTCTTTGGCTCTTCTTGACTACATCTTTAGCCATCAGTTTGTTTTGCAGGCAAAAAAAGCTAATAACAGCTATTACAAATATCACACCTAAATAACGCACATTATTTTTCTTATAAGTCTTTACCAATATTTACACCTCTATAAAGATAACCCATCATAGATTGAGATAAATTTCTTTGACTCATTGTCCCAGTTGTATTCTTTCAGAACTGCCTTTCTACCGTTACTTCCCATCTTCCTGGCCCTTTCAGGGTTTTCTGATAAATATTTAATAGCCTCGCTGATTTTCTCAGGCTTGGTCGGGTCTACACAAACGCCACAGCCTGATTTATCAATAATCTCTCTCCATAAAGCAAAGTCAGATGCAATAACCGGAAGTCCTGCCTCCATATACTCAAAAAGCTTTGTCGGTCTTGAATTGATATGGTTTTTTTCCGGAAGAAAACAAATAATACCTATATCCGCACTCAATAAATACTTTTTAACCTCTTCAAAGTCCAATAGACCTAAATACCTCACTTTCTCAAACCCTTTCAGGCGCCTAACCTCATCCTCATAAGTTTTCGGCGAAAACTCGCCAAGCAAAATGAGTTTCACTGTGCGAGGCAAAAATTCAAGCGCGCGCACGACTTGCCCAATCCCTCTAACCTTGGTTAGCCCTCCAGCATAAATTAGGGAAACGCTATCCCTATCACTATGAGCATTTCTGCCGTAAATTTTATCCATATCTATCAAAGGGAAATTGCCTATACTAACCACGTTTTTATGCCTCTTGAATTTTTCCCTAATAGAATCTGTTGCGGTAATTATACAATCAAACATATTCGATGCTGTTTTCTCAATAAGCCCTGCTAATACAGCCATTGGCTTTCTTTGCCAATGAGGAATATAATACTTAGACATAATCTGTTCAGGCAAATCTTCATGCACATCATATATGACCTTCTTTCCAGACACTTTAAGCAACACTCCAACGGGTAAGAGCTCCGGGTCATGAAAATGATAAATATCCGCCCTCTGTTTCAAGGCCAGTTTCAGGATTTGAAAGCATACCCTAATGATTCGATCCACTCTGTTTATTGCCTCGGAAACCGCAATAATATGGATCCCATCCACCTTTTTATCCTTTGTGTGCTGGGCAATAAGCGTCACGTCATAAGCCGCCATTGCCAGAGCCTTGGCCTCCTTGTGAAAAATTCTCACATCAAAAACCTTATGCACTGAAGTTAATATGCATACTCTCACTGTCTTATTGGCCGTTGATAAGGCGAAGGGTGCCACCCTTTACTCCTTTTTCAATATGCAACTTTATATATCTGAATTGATCAACGTCTATAAAAAAATTAGTTTTATCTGTATCTGGTTTCATAATACGAAATTGAAGAGGTTTAAACGTCTTTAAACCACTGCTGCCAAAAAAGCTTATTTTAGGAACTAATTTGCCTTCGAACTCGAATATAGTATTTTTAATATCCTCATGTACCATATCCGCAATCAACCATCCTGTACCCTTTGGAACCCTCCATCCCGAATCAAAAATTAACGCCGGCTTATTGCCTGAAGAGAACCAATCCCAATTAGAGACAGCTACTGGACTTCCCTTACTTCTATGAATACCTATACCCGTAAGAGCCACATTTCGGTTACCATTATCGTTCATAATTACAATACGAAGATATCGTCCTTTTCTAGCCTCGAATATTTCAGTGGGAAACTGTTCCCTGTTTCCCCTTCTACTTAATAGAGTTGCCCATTCCTTCCCATCTAAAGATACTAAGGCATCATAATCTTTGGGCGATGCCTTGGCTATATAACCCAATATACTTATTCCATAGACCTCCTGGATACTGCCAAGATCTATCTGTATCCATGTGGGGAAATCATTATGTGACCAGTATTTATTACCCATCTCCATGTTAAGGTTTTCCGGCCCATGGTCTTTTGGGTCAGTTGAGCCCGCAACTGAGAATTTGAACCCAGGGTCATCGTATCCTGCAAACTTGATTGCATAGCTTAAAAAAACAGGGTCATCAGTAATGCTATGTAACCACAAAAGTTGATGTACATGCAGCGTGTTGTATCCATGTGCAGGGGCAAAGACAGGAGGATCTTTAGGGTACTGGCTGTAAAAGGATAAAAATCCTGAATCATATATCTTCAAATCCTTTTTTACGGCAGATACCCCTAAATCAAGTGCTTGCCTTATATCCTTTCGGCCAGTACACTTCCAGAATGTCCATAAGCCGGCTAGGGCTGAGATATGCCCATTTAATATTTTTGAAGAGGGGGCACTTTCTCCTGCAACTTCTTCATACCATGCCATATCCTTCTCAAATGTGCCAAAACCTCCAGCTTTAGTAGGTACAATAAATGCGCGAAAGGACAATTCTGCCGCACGCAGATATTTTAAATCTTGGCTAATTTCATAGGCCTTAAGAAAAACAGGAATGATCTTACCGTTTGTATAAGCAGAAACCCAGGGGGCCCTTGCACGAAATTTCTCATTATCAAAATCATACTCCCATGCCCAGAACGGCATCTCATTATAAAAACGGCAAGCACGATTTTTCATAAGCCATTCTATTTGTTTAAAGAATAATTTTTTGTATCGCAAATCATTCGTATTAAAATAATCTTTATAAAGGGCCTGTGCATAAACCGCTATAAATCCAGGGTTATATCTTTTTCCAATCTCACCATATGACGTGCCATAGTCGACATATAGTATCCCGGATTCATCCAGATGATAGCGCCTGTTTGCTTTTATATAATTTTCTGAACTTGAACGGGGGGTAAATGGATATAACGGGACAGAGGATATTTCACTAACCCCCTGTAATGCAAACATACTTAAGCCTAAAAGAAAAGCCCCATATTCATAGTCCCTATCTATTTCATCGAAATCAAGAAACAGCGGATAATAAGCCTTTAAAACCTTAACCTCTATAGCTGCATTCCATTTACCTAATCGAGTAAAAATCCAGGAAGCATAATTGGTTGCCTGCCCTCTACCTGTAATGTCATGGGCAAGATAGCCAGAGTTTTTAGGGCCTTTTTTCTTGTATCCCACCCCTGTTTTTTCAAATCGTTCCAGAAATATATTGTAAACATCCCTCCCCCATTTGACTTCTTCTTTCTCACCAGCTAATTTCCATATCCTTTTTAGAAAGGTATTAGAGGCGGCGATCATTACGTTATCATCAAAAATTACCCCCATCTTGTAGGCATCCACCATATACTGAAGTGTCAATCCAAAGTGACTTACGTCCTCTGGACCATTATAGGCCTTGCCTTTTATATAAATGTCATTTACAGGGTTAGTACTTTTATCCTGCCATCCGCTAAAGGGTAAACCATACCAGTAAGGCATGACCAAGGTTCCATCCGGCAATATCTTCATTCCAGCCCTGATTTTTTGGGCCAGTTTAACCGATTTTTCTAAGTATTCCATTTTTCCGGTTACCATATATAGCCATAAAAGAAAGCGGCCATTGGCGGAAAGACCGTTATATGGAACCGGCAGTCCGCTTGCCCAGTAACAGCCTCCAGGCTCGAACACAAAGTACCCCCCATCCTTATCTTCGCGCCAGGAACTCTTATAGTCTCGATAGCTTTCTTCAAAGGCAGCTACATAAGCCGTTGCTTTTTCATTGTAAACCTGTAGTTCTGTTTCCTCAAACACAAGAGCAGCAAATCTTAAAAAAGGAATGCCGATCAAGGGTGTATGCAGCTCATGCAAAACCATACGGCATGTCTCCTCGAGGTGGTAGATACCTGGCGAAGGAGGGGTTAAACCCATTTTTTTTACATGAATCCAGGATTCGGGGCTGAGAGACTCATTAACTAAGCTTTCAACGATATCCATATGTAGGTTATCAAATTTCTGTACTACCCTTTTGTCTGCCCTGAAATCATTATATATAACCATGTTAAAATCTTGGCCGCTTCCCTCTGTAATCTCTATTGAGGTATTACCATTTCCTGCCTTGTGTATAGCCCGGATTTCAAGCGAAGGAATACCTTCAATATCTTTAATCACCCGTGGGATCCCAAGTGTATAATACCCCCCTGTCTGCCATCCAGGCCTCATCCTACCCATGAAATCCAAACTGCGGGCAGCATCGTCACGAACGCTTAGCACATGGTCAGCGTGCCTGACAAATATCTCTATGTATCTTTTATCCTTCGTTGCCTCATACATATTTATGAAAGACTCCATGAAATACTGCTCATTCCATACAATTCGCCCGGAAAGATTGTCATTGTAAAGGAGAGATTGAAAATTGCTTTCTTTTACATTACACGCTTTATCCTTATAGATTGACAGTAAGCTATTTTTTTCCTCAGTACATGAATAGCTGATACGAGTAAAAAATAGATAAAAAAGTATAAGAATTGATAAAAAATAAATGCGCCTCATGCTAAGCCTTTTGCCTATATTACCCTTCCTCTTCAATGTGTTTCTCTTTTCTTCCCTCAGGAGATGATAATTTTACACCATTTAAGGCAATAAAAGTAAAAAGCATCCGGTTGTCATTAATATCCCCTGAAAACATTGAATTAAAAAACATAAAAGACCCTAGTACAATCAAACCTCTCGTTATAACCCTCTCCATTCCTGTTAAGGATAATAACTTTACAATCTTAATGCAAAACGCATACCCTGCCATTATTAAAAATAATACCACTGCAATAAGGCCATTTTCAGATCCTAATTCCAATAAAATGTTATGCGGGTAACCACGGATATCCTCCCCATAAAAAGATAGCCCAAAGGAGCCTGTTCCCTTCCCGATTAACGGAAATTTTTTTATCAGATCAACTGCATGATTATAATATTCCCATCGTTGAAGGGCAGAATCACCTCCCCCTTGTTCATTCAGCAATGTTATAAATCTGTCCCAAATCACATTGATGCCGATCTTATTAAAGAAAATAAAAATAAAAGGCGTTATTATAATCATTGCTGCGCCAAACTTTAAGCCAAATCGCTCTATTTTTATTTCAGAAATGCCCCAAACACTCAAGAAAAGAAGAGCAATTATGGAAAGGAAAAAAGCTACGACGGGGCCCCTTGCGCCTGCAGCCATCATAGACCAAAACAAGAGAGCACAAACTATCAATAGTAGAGCTGTTGTAGCCAGCTTCCCTCTGCCATCTATCAGTATTATGCTTATTATGGATAGCAGGGCTATTCCTGAAATTCTACCCAATGCTATATAATTACTTCCAAATGCAGTTACAAAACGCCCGGTTTTTACATAATAAATTGAAGCCGCTGCATCAATTGCCATAATTACAGCCACTGTTATTAAAGTAGACAAAAAAAGCCTTAAAGAATCAATATCTCTAATTATAAATATTGCTCCGAAAAATGCCCAACCTGTAATAAAAGTAAACCGAAGGGCCTTATCGAATGATTGGATTTTACTTGGAGTATAGATTAGTCCAAGAAGTATCATCGATAATACCCCAAAAAAGAGGGCTGAAAGCACTACAAAGTTTTCGGGGATTTTGTAACTAAGACCCGATTTTAAAAACCTTTTGATAAATGAAAAAAATGATAAAAATAAAAATAGCATGGTAACGTCAAAGTAAGACTGAATAATCATTAATCTATGATCTGCCTTAAAATATCCTGCAACAAGAAACAGCGCAAAAAAAACTTCACCTGAAAAGATTTTTCGAATTTTTTCCATTCTCATCTCATTTTTCTTTAAATTTTCTTGCCTTTGCTGCTGATTCTTATTTTTATCTCCCTCAGCCATCCCGCCTCCCAGTGCCAGAGCAATGCGATATACCCGGCGGATAAGACAGCCTCCAGCAAAATGAGTTTCCCAAGATACATAATTCCATATTCTCCCTGGAAACAATATGTATTCATTGCCAGGCAGACAATAAGGATAATGCCATTAAGGATCAAAACCCTCATGGTAATAGCCACCCCAAATGAAAAACAAAACCTCCTCCTTAGGTAAAAAACGGTACGTATCCCCAGCACAAAAAAGCCCGTCATGCTGCCTATTGCAAGGCCCAGCACGCCCATTCCTAAAAATGCACAAAGTAACGCCAACAATATTCCACTTCCCAATGATACAAGAATATTTACTGTGTTTACAGCCTTAATCTCTATTGCATCAATAAAAGATCTGAGCAGCACATAGGCAAGATAAGGGGAAAGAGAGACAATAAGTATCCTCATGATTGCCACAGCCTCCAGATAATCTGGTCCAAGCCATACTGCTACCAGAAATTTTGCCCAGATAAATGCCTGCACGGAAATAAATAATCCCAAATGAATTATAAGGTCAAGTATATCCCTGATTCTTTCAGCAAGAAAATCTCTTCTCCCCTCCTCAAACATAATGGCAACCCGTGGCAGCGCAACGAGTCCAAACGCCACTACCGCACTTTCCATTATCCTGAAGACCGATTGCCCCACAACAAAAAAGCCTGCCTCTTCAATACTCCCAAAGTACGGTGCAAGAAAAGGGCCTATGGACAAAAGGCCTGCAAAGGCAATACTGCCGGGTATTCTTGGAATTCCATATACGAGCAGGTCCCTAAAAACCTTTTTTACTGGCTCAAGGCCGTTCCATCTAATTCCCTTTATATTGTAGCCTAATGGAAGCAGTGAAAGATAAAATGATAATCCCATGAGAAAAATAATTACGAGCGCATCGGCTCTGCTGGCAAAAACATATGAAATTAAGAGGGGAAGAAGGGACATTACGCAGAGCTGAAGCAAATTTGCCTTCCCCATCCTTCCCGTGCCGCGATAAAAGGCATACACTGCAGAGTAAATCCCATAACCGCATATCATAAAAAAAGAGGCGTAAAATAGATTGGTGAATCGTATAGTACGGAATAGTAATTCCGTAAAATATTCTCCCCAATGAAACCATGGCACAGAAAGAATAATCGCCATAAGAATAATAATACTTAGTGATGCTGCAAGTAAGTTTTTTCTCTGCTGTCCATCGGAAAAAAGGGCCGTATATCTCGCGAGAGAAATCCCGAGTGTCAGCGTTGAAAAAGGTACGATAAAGGAAACTATCTTCCTTGCAAGGGCATAAGCCCCAAACTCATCCGGCCCCAATCCCCGTGCCAAAAACCTGGTTACAAAAATCAAGCATCCTATCGTCGTAAAAGCCGTTAATGTCGTTGTTGCTATATCCCTTAAAAATGGGCTGAACTGAAACCTTTTCATCTGTCAATAACAATGCCTAACCAGCAATATTTCCGCAAGAAAATAAATTACCACACCAAAAGCCAATAGCTCAATACTAAACTCACAAGGCTTACTATGCCTACTGTTCATCTTTTTCCCCTCAACATTTCCCCTTTTTGCCCTCATACGCAAAAAATGTGAGGTCTATTGCACCATACTGCTAAAATAAGAGATTCCTCCAAACCACAAAAAAAGAAAATAGTACCATCCTTATAATCTATTCGCGCAATTTTTACAAAGATAAACCAGCGCACATAAATCGTAAATTCCTCTTTATAGATAAAACCTTGTTTAGCAAAATACTTCTGAAATTAAAAAGCAAATACGCTTTTTATCCTGACATGAGGGGAAAAGCTTATTTTTACCATATTCTTAGATTTCATCGATTCCCCAGTAAGTCAGCAAAAACATAAAAATTTGGCAAAAATATTAAAAAGTACTGCTCACTGTTTTCATGACAGATAGGCAACAATATCCACACAGATATCTGATCGAAAAAATCAAATACTCACCCAGCAACTACCCATAAGTTCACCGAGTTAAAAGTATTTCTCCTGCACGTGTCCATATATATCGGCAATCTAAAAAACAAAGGGCGGGGATAAAACCCCGCCCTCGTTTTCATGTAAATAATACTACGTTTTTATGCCGGATTGTTGTACCACACGCTCCTTCGTGCAA
>CAYMVB010000095.1:0-3385 GCA_964393665.1 uncultured Desulfobacteraceae bacterium
TTGCCCTTTCCATATGCTTCCGTCACTTTCCGAATGCGCGCCCCTTCTTTTCCACAAATATCACAAATCATATTTACACCTAAAGAAATTATGGTTCATGAACCGTAATTATAACAAGTTTGTTAGTTGGACCAAGTTTACAAATTATTTCGATATTATCATTGCTTATTGTTTCCCCCTTATTCGATAGTTCCATTCCGCTGTTTCTCGATCTTTTTGGCGTTCTAATATCTCCCCGTTTAAAATTCCTCGCTCTGCGTCAAAGATAGAATAGTCGTCATCATTCATTTCTTTCCTTGCATGGAAGGTCACAATGTATTCGTTTTGCCTTATTTTATCGCGCATGTGTTGCAGAATTTTATTATACATTATGGAGCCTTACGAATATTTTATTAATCTCCTCATGTCAATATGAACATTAAGGAAATAATCTAATAAACAAATACTTTTTTGATGTGAATTGGCAGATAGATAAATTGCGCCATCAATTGATTGGGCGATTTTGTGCTTGCAGCTCAAAAAATATAAATAAGATTTTCGAATTATTTCAGCTAACACCCCGATAACCAGCCGGGCGTTTTATAGCCCGGTCTGGTTTATTGGGTTGTTCGCTGAATCTCGAATATTTGTATGCAGTTTATCAGAGGAGAGAGGTTGGACTTTTTGCCAGTCTTTTGATTCATTTTCAGCCAGCCACAGGTCATAAATTTTTTGCAAATTCATCCATAACTCTGGTGTAGTATCGAAAGCTTTGCCAAGACGTAGAGCCATATCCGGAGTTATAGCCCCCCGCTCATTAATAATTTTTGATAATGTTTTTCTGGACACTCCAAGCGTGGATGCCATTTCCGTTACAGTTATAGACAATGGTTTTAAATAATCTTCTTGAATTATTTTCCCTGGATGTGTTGGTTTACGTTTTATTTTATTCATATTTGTACCTCGCTAGTGATAATCATCATAGTCAACAATATAGGCATCACCGTCAATAAACTTAAAGAATATTCTCCAGTTACCGGAGACCTTAACAGCATATTGGCCTTTTTTATCACCTGTTAATTTATGAAGATTTGAACCAGGATAATTCATGTCCCTCACTTCATTTGCAGCATTTAGTCGGTCTAGAATTAATTCAAGCCTTCCAGCATGTTCAGGCCTTATGCCTTTTTTATTTCCGGTATAGAAAAAATCTTCAATGCCTTTATGTTTGAACGATTTAATCATAGGGCGATAGTAACCGCAAGGGTTACATATGTCAAGGATTATTAAGACATTTCAAATTGCCACTTTCCACAGCGAACGTTGCTCATAACCAGGGGGCCGTTTTTATAGCCCACCTGGTTCATGAGCTTGTTATGTGAATGGTATGTTTATTAAGCCAAATGGTGAATTTTTCGCGATCCATTTTTCCTGCCGCAAGATCAAGAATGATCTTTTCCTGTTCATCAATTGATGCTTCAATCTCAAAACCATTAAGAATTAGAAAGGTCTCCATTGCCGCATGACCAACTCTTTTATTTCCATCAATAAATGGATGGCTCATAACCAGAAAGAAGCAGAGTGCCGCAGCTTTTGTCAGAATATCGGGATAAAGATCGGCCTTATTGAATGTGATGCGAGGTTGATTAATGGCAGATTCCAGGGCTCGAATATCACGAATTCCTTTCGCGCCACCGGTGATTTCGATAATCCTATCATGTAGTTCGAGAATCTCATAAAGGGAAAGGTATCGCATCAAGCCAACCGTTCATAAAGCTCTTTGTTTTTGGAGATTACTTTTCGCATAGCGTCCTCAAATACCGGTTCGGGCTGACCGAGTAGATCCTCGATTGAGGCTGTAACAAATTGATCCGGTAAGATGCCAAATTTTTCTGCCTTCTTTTGTAGCAATTCGGCCTTTGAATCATCTATTTCAACTGTTATTCTCGCCATATCCATCCCCCTTAATTTCCTTATTTTCTACCTACTATAACCTAAAAAAGACTAATTTACAATCTTACTGAACTTCACATAACAAAGATGATATATTATGTTATAAAACGTATAGTTTTAGGTTTATCTCAACTAGCTGCAACTCATTATATTGACATGTCAGTGGAAATAAGGGAGATTCATTATATGTCATGATGTATAGGCAATTGTGTTTCGCTGTATAAAAAAAATAAAAAGGGATTTTAAAGCTATACCTTTATCATGATTAATTAAATCCCTCTAAATTGAAATGTCAAGGAAAATAAGGCATATCCGTCATACGTTATAATTCATAAAAGCAACCAAATTTTACTATATAAGGACAGATAAAGAAGAGTTTAATGCCTTTTTTCAATAGCCAAAGGAGATTTCCGAATGTAGAGGGAAGCTTTACGTTGGTTAAACAGGTTCCTGGAGTTTTAGGCGGGTAGTCTCGATGCGGGTAATGCCGCCCGGCAATTTACAAGCAAGGTTCTCAATCTGCATATCAAAGTCAAAAATTGTTTTGTTTTTCTTTTCAGGAACACCTTTACCTTTCTCCATCTCCCCTAAGTGTTCTCCTAGACCTCTTCTTACCCCCTTCGGGGAATGGGAGAAAAATCCTAGCGTTTTTTCCCCGCAAAACGGGATCTTCGCTTCACTTCGACGAGCGGAGACTTTAGTTTAAGAATTCTTGCTGCTTAAGACACAAACAAGAAATATTGTCTCTCAAAAACTCTGTGCCTGTGTGCCTTTGACCCTCAAGCTATCCCTTTTGGGGATAGCAGTTGAGTTCAATTGGCCTCTTTTTCTTTTGATTTCTATATGTTATTCTATATTGACTTTATTTGATATGCTGATATAACACACGGACACGGTGGAACTTGCGGGTTCAACTCCAGCACCTTCCACCATGTAAAATCACAGTTGGTGCAAAAAATTGAGCTTTGATGCCTAGATAGTCTGTGCCCCTTCAGGTACAAGACGAGCCTAATTAAAGCGCACATGACATGCACGGGTAACAAAACCACCAGGAACACGCTTTATAAGCACTGAAATTTAAATGTAAACTTATTTTGGCGAGACTGCCAAGCTTAGCAATTTAAAACTATGGAGAAGCTAAATAACATACCGGTAGAATTGAATCTTGGGGAAATAAGGAAACGTCTCCACCTGGAAAAGAAAGAGAAGGCATGGGCTCATGCCAAAGCCCTTGTTGAGGCAGTTCAACACCTTATAAAGCCCAGGGCTGTTTACAGGGTCAGCTATATCGAATTAAAATACGATAATGAGGTAGGTATCGAAGGGGTTCGTTTGGTGAGTCGCCTGTTGCGAAAGCACCTTGATAAGGCAATCCGGGTGTTCCCTTATGTCTTCACTATCGGCGATGAGCTGGAAAAAAAGGCCAGGGCATCTTCGGACTTATTGGACCAAT
>CAYMVB010000096.1:0-6555 GCA_964393665.1 uncultured Desulfobacteraceae bacterium
GTAGCCGCATATTCATACATGTCTCTTGTTCCGATAATTCAGCCGCCCATAATGAGGTTATTGACTAGTAAAGAAGAGAGAAAGATTAGGATGAAGCAGCTACGGCCTGTTTCAAAAAAAGAGAAAATCATATTTCCTCTTATAACGGTTGTTGTTATTTGCCTTATTGTGCCGGCATCTGCGCCGCTTATGGTAATGTTTATGTTAGGTAATCTTTTTAAAGAATGCGGTGTTGTTAAAAGGCTTTCAGATACAGCAGCAAATGAACTTATGAACATAGTAACCATACTTCTTGGAATTAGCGTAGGGGGTACCATGTCCGCTGAGAGTTTTTTGAAACCGCAGGTCATATTTGTTTTCCTAATGGGGCTTGTGGCATTTGCCTTTTCTACTGCAGCAGGTATATTGTTGGCAAAGTTTATTAATATTTTCGCAACGGAAAAAATAAACCCGCTCATTGGCTCTGCCGGAGTATCAGCAGTACCTATGGCAGCAAGGGTAAGTCAGGTTGAAGGCGCAAAGGCAGATCCTAAGAATTTTCTGCTCATGCATGCTATGGGTCCTAATGTCGCAGGGGTCATTGGCACTGTTGTTGCTGCGGGTGTTTTCTTAAGTTTAGGAAACTGATGAAAGGAGGTAAAAGATATGGTTGATGATAATAGTTTAGAGGAACTTAGAGAGGCGTATGAAAGTTGGAAAAACAAGACAGAGTCTCAATTGGCCAAAAGGCCGGAAAGGAAGGACGCCTTTCATAATACCTCTGAAATACCTCTAAAGAGGGTATATACCCCTGTCGAAATGGCTGAGTTTGATTATCTCCGTGAATTAGGTTTCCCCGGGGAGTACCCTTTTACGAGAGGAGTGCAGCCTACTATGTACAGGGGAAGATTTTGGACTATGAGGCAGTATGCAGGTTTTGCCTCTGCCGAGGATACAAACAAGAGATACCGATTTCTCCTGGGGCAAGGGCAGACGGGACTTTCAGTTGCCTTCGATCTCCCAACACAGATAGGTTACGATTCAGACCATCCATTGGCCCAGGGGGAGGTAGGAAAGGTAGGAGTTGCAATCGATTCAGTAAAGGATATGGAAACACTGTTTGATCAGATTCCCTTAGATAAGGTAAGCACATCCATGACAATAAATGCTCCTGCTGCTGTACTATTAGCGATGTATTTAGCAGTAGCCGAAGGGCAGGGCATCTCCTCCAAAGATCTTAGGGGAACCATTCAGAATGATATCTTAAAAGAATATTCAGCAAGGGGCACGTATATTTTTCCCCCTAAGCCATCTATGAGAATTATTACAGATATTTTTTCATTTTGCTATAAAGAGGTGCCTCAGTGGAACACGATTAGCATCAGCGGTTATCATATTAGGGAGGCAGGCTCAACTGCGGTTCAGGAGGTTGCCTTTACTCTGGCAGATGGCATTTCTTATGTTGAGGCGGCCATTGACGCCGGGCTGAATGTAGATGAATTTGGCCCTCGTTTGTCCTTCTTTTTTAATGCGCACCTTGATTTCTTGGAGGAGGTTGCTAAGTTTAGGGCGGCTAGAAAACTTTGGGCGATTATTATGAGGGAACGATTTAACGCAAAGGATCCGCGCTCAGTGATGATGAGATTTCATACTCAAACGGCAGGATGCACCCTAACTGCACAGCAGCCAAAGAACAACATAGTAAGGGTTGCCTTCCAGGCACTTTCCGCAGTTTTAGGAGGAACACAGTCGCTGCATACGAATTCAATGGATGAGGCATTTGCCTTGCCAAGCGAAGAGGCTGTTCAGGTTGCCTTAAGAACACAACAGTTAATAGCCCACGAATCAGGGGTGGTTGATACGGTTGATCCATTGGGGGGTTCATATTATATCGAAGAGTTAACGAGAGAGATTGTTAAAAGATCTCAAGAATATATTGCTAAGATTGATGAGCTTGGAGGCGCGCCTTCTGCTATTGAAAAGGGGTATATACAAAAAGAGATTCAAGATAGCGCCTATCGTTACCAGAGAGAGATTGAGAAAGACGAGAGGATTGTAGTAGGTGTAAATAGATTTCAAATAGAAGAAAAGCCGCCGAAGGGGCTGTTAAAGGTAGACCCCACTGTGCGGGTTTCTCAAATAGAAAAATTACAAAAACTAAGGGAAGAACGTGATAATGACACGGTTAAAAGTAGCCTTGCTAAATTGAAAAAAGGGGCTAAGGGAGATGACAACCTTATGCCTCTGATTCTGGAAGCGGTAAAGGCTTACGCAACCCTAGGAGAAATATGTGATACCCTGCGAGAGGTATTTGGAGAGTATCAACCAGTAGGGACTATTGGCTGAGACCAATTTTAAATCATAATTGGTTGTCTGATATAAAATATGGGGGTTTTTCAATCTTTAACGTAAAATCGCCCATATAATGATAAATGACTTATTAATGATAGGGAATTAGGCGTTAGGTTATAATGTTGGGGGTATAATCGATGGAGAGTAAAAGAAAAATTAGGGTCTTAGCTGCTAAACCTGGACTGGACGGGCATGATAGAGGCATAAAGGTTATTGCCAATGCCTTAATGGATGCGGGAATGGAAGTGGTTTATACAGGGCTGAGGCAGAGCCCGGAGCAAATCGTGGAAACGGCCATACAGGAGGATGCAGACGTCATCGCCTTGAGTATTCTCTCTGGAGCCCATGATTTTTTGTTTCCCAGAATAATGGAGTTATTAAAAGAAAAGAATATTGATGATATCTTAGTTATTGGTGGAGGTATAATACCTGATGAGGATATACCATCGCTAAAAAAGATAGGCATAGCGCAGATTTTTGGCCCTGGGACATATACAGCTGATATTGTCAATTATATTGAAAATAATCTGAAACGGTAGCACGTACTAATTATTTAACTGGTCAAACTTTGCCATGATTGAGCTTAACGAGGAACAAAGGATTATTATCAATAATGTAAAGAGGGTGGCTAAAAATCGAATAGCGCCTATAGCGGCGCAGATTGACAGCGAAGGTGTTTTTCGGTGGGATATAGCACGCCTTTTTGCGGAAATGGGTTTGCTGCAGATATTTCTTCCGCCATCCTATGGGGGTCTTGAAGAAGATAAGACCTTAATGTTCTGTTTATGTGTAGAAGAGATAGCAAAGGCCTGTTCCTCTTCGGCCTTGATGCTCATTATCCAGGCGGTTGGTAGCTTTCCTATCATATCTGTTGCAAATGAAGATCAAAAAAATCGTTTTTTCCCTCGTCTCGCAAAAGGCGAAGAGCTCATTGCCTATCTGGTGACAGAACCTTATGCTGGTTCTGATGTGTCTGGTATCAGGGCATCGGCACAGAAAAACGGGAACGAATATGTTTTGAATGGCCATAAATGCTTTTCCACTAATGGTGGCGTTGCGTCTCTATACAGCGTTCTGGCTAAGACAGGAACAAAAGAGTTTACCTTTTTTGTGGTGGAGAGAGATCAGCAAGGCGTATCTATAGGAAAGGAAGAGAACAAGCTTGGGTTCAGGGGCAGTAACACTACAGAGGTAATTTTAGAGGATGTAAAGGTCTTAGAAAGGAACAGGCTTGGACAGGATGGGCAGGGGTTCCTTATAGCCATGAAGGACTTTGATATGTCCAGACCGGGTATTGCCGCACTTGCTTTGGGCATAGCAGAAACTGCATTAGAGTTAGCCCTGGATTATGCAGGTAAAAGAGAGACCTTTGGCAAACCTCTTATTTCAAGGCAATCTATAAGTTTTATGCTGGCTGATGCAGCCATGCAGATAGAGGCGGGCAGAGGCCTTATGTTAGATGCAGCCAAAATGAACGATAGAGGCCAGCCAAATTCAAAGTTAGCATCTATGTCTAAGTGTTTCTGCAGCGATAGCGCTATGAAGATCACAACAGACGCTATTCAGATTTTTGGAGGCTATGGCTACACAAAGGATTACGCTGTTGAAAGGCTGTTTAGGGATGCAAAGCTAACACAGATATTTGAGGGGACAAATCAGATACAGAGAATGGTCATAGCCCGCGAAATGTTAAAGGAGAAAAGATAGGTATTCATCGAAACGGATTAGAGGATAAAAAGACTCATTATTTAGAATTAAGATTAATGTTGAAGGCCTTATTGATTTTTCTCACTATATGGCCCGCATTATGGTTATAACACAATAAGGGCTCGTTACATTTAGTACCACGTCCATTAACATGGGTGTGGTTTTTTTGTTTTTGAGTAAAACATCTCATTAAATTTATATATAAATAGTGATAAAATTATTGACAAGTTCATGTGACTATGATGTAGTTACATTATAGCTATATTTATAAAATAATGTTAAGGAGGTACTTGTGAGGTTAGAAGGAAAAACAGCATTGGTAACTGGAAGCAGCAGGGGTGTTGGAAGAGCTATAGCGTTAGCTTATGCCAGGGAAGGGGCAAATGTTACTGTTAATTATACCTCCAACAAGGATGCAGCAGACCAGGTTGTCTCGGAAATAAAGGAAATGGGAAAAAATGCCATAGCGTTTAAGGCGGATGTTGCAAGATCGGATGATGCGGAGGCATTGGTTGCTGATACCATCAAAGAATTTGGCAGCCTGGATATATTGGTAAATAATGCGGGATTCAGCAGGCCGGCAATGTTACTTAAAATGAGTGAAGAACAGTGGGATCAGGTAGTTGATATCCATCTCAAGGGCGCATTCCTTTGCACTCAATTCGCTGCGAGACAAATGAAGGAGCAGAATACTGGCAAGATAATAAATGTAACGTCTGTGGCAGGAATTGTGGGAACTGTAGGGCAAATAAATTATAGTGCCGCAAAGGGAGGGCTTCTGAGTTTTACTAAATCTGCTGCGAGGGAACTGGCGAGGTATAATATATGCGTTAATGTTATATCTCTTGGTATAGTGGCCACTGATATGACAGAAAAGATAAGAACAGACGAAAAGCTAAAAGAGATATATATGAACAGGATACTGCTTAAGCGTTTTGCTGAGCCGGACGATATATCACCGGCGTTTATTTTTTTAGGATCCGATGAAAGTAGTTATATAACCGGCCAACTTCTTTGTGTTGATGGCGGTTACGGAATGATTTAAGTGTTTGTTGTGTTCGTTGGGTTTTTATGTTTTTTTGTATTTTTTTGAACCCAATAAACTCAATAACCCAAGAGACTCCATAAACTAAATATAAGAGGAGGATTAAAATGGCAAAAGTACCAGATATGATTCAAACATGGCAAATGGTTCAACCTACCACAAAAAATAGGGAAACCGGAGAGGTAACACCAGGGAAACTTGAGAAGAAAGAAATACCGGTTCCTGAATTAGCCCCTGAAGATGTGCTTGTAGAAATAGCCGGTTGCGGTGTGTGCCATACAGATTTAGGATTTTTTTATGATGGGGTGCCAAATGTTAATAAACCACCGCTTACCTTAGGGCATGAGATTTCTGGAACGGTGGTAGCAGGTGATGAGAGCTGGATTGGGAAAGAGGTTATTATTCCTGCAGTAATGCCGTGTCGAAAGTGTTATCTATGTAAGACAGGAAGGGGGAACAGGTGCCTGAATCAAAAAATGCCTGGCAATAGCCTTGGGATTTATGGTGGCTTTTCGAGCCACATACCTGTTCCGAGCCTGGATCTTTGCGAGATTAAAGATAGGCAAGGAATCCCGCTATCTCACTTTGCCGTAATAGCGGATGCAGCTACTACCCCCTACCAGGCCGCAAAGAGGGCCGATATCCAACCGGGTGATAATGTTGTTGTTATAGGAATTACAGGAGGTGTTGGCCAATACCAGGGGCAATTAGCCAAGGCATTGGGTGCTAAAACAGTTATTGGTATAGCGCGTAGCCAGGAAAAATTAGATAGGGCACTAAATTTTGGTGCTGATTTGGTTATAAATTCAACAGACAAAAGCGAACGAGATATAGCAAAAGAATTCAGGAATATCTGCAAAGAACAAGGTTTACCAAACTTTGGGTGGAAGATTTTTGAGGTCACAGGTACAAAGCCGGGTCAGGATATAGCGCTAAGTCTCCTTGGATTTACCGGGAAGCTCATAGTGGTAGGCTTTGGTCTTGCCAAGACAGAGTATGCGATAGGAAGACTTATGGCATTTGACGCGGAGATCATAGGTACCTGGGGTTGCCTCCCCGAGTATTATCCGGTTGTGTTGGATATGGTTTTAAACAAAAAGATTAATATTGAAGAGTTTGTGCAGACTCGTCCAATGAGCACCATTGCAGAGACCTTTGAAGAGGCTCATAAGGTGCCGCCTATAAAGAGAATAGTATTAGAGCCTGATTTTTAAGTAGTGAAAGTACATTGTAATCATTTTAATAAAGGAGGGACATTATGTCATTAGATTGGTTAGTTAGAGACAATGAAGTAAAAGACCACAACCTTTTCGGCGATGAGTTTTTAGGAACGGAAGCGCCATGTACCATGTATGAGAAGAAACCTCTCATTAATCCTAATACAGGTGAGCCTGTAGAGGGATTATCAGTTGCATGGGTAACATTAAACAATCCTGCGCAGTATGGTTCGTATACAACCCAAATGGTTAAGG
>CAYMVB010000097.1:0-3461 GCA_964393665.1 uncultured Desulfobacteraceae bacterium
AGAGCCCTGAAGAATTCTTCTAGAAGGCCAACATCAAATTTTCCTGCCATGTTTCTCTTTAAAGGAACTTCGTATGAAAGATATGGCCGGTTTGAGATATCCATAACCACCTGTGCCAAAGACTCATCCATGGGAACCAGCATCTGACCATACCGTTTAATTGCCTTCTTTTCTCCTAAGGCCTGGTTAATGGCCTTCCCCATGCATATACCCAGATCTTCAACAGTATGGTGATAATCAATGTCTATGTCTCCTCTTGCCTTGACAGTAAGATCCATAAAGCCATGAGCTGCCAGTAACTCAAACATATGACCTAGAAAAGGGATATCAGTATCAATCGAAGAGACACCTGTTCCATCGATATTTAAACTTAGCTGGATATCCGTTTCCCGTGTCTTTCTCCTAATATCTGCAGTTCTTTTCATGTAATACAGCCTCATCTTTAAAATTATGGTGGAGATGAGGGGAATCGAACCCCTGACCTGTACGTTGCGAACGTACCGCTCTCCCATCTGAGCTACACCCCCACAGTCTTTGTTGTGAAGTTTGATGGTGTTATAATAATAGTAAAGGGTTAATCTATTTTTATCACTATCTCTATTATAAATAATTATGTCAAGATATATTAAAACAGACTCAAAAATCAAAATGCTTTTACGGGGCATTGCTATCAGGGGTTAGAGGTCAGAGGTCAGGCCTCAGGGTAAATCCAGGTTAATGTTTAAGTTGAAGGCTGAAGGCTGAAGGCTGAAGGTTCAAGGTTCAAGGTTCAAGGTTCAAGGTTTACTTATGTTTGCTGGGGCATCAGGGTTTATTTTTTTACTAATATCCCCTTCTACTATGACCTACGAGCTATGAGCTATGAGCTATGAGCTATGAGCTATGACCTATGACCTACGAGCTATGAGCTATGAGCTATGAGCTACGAGCTAACAAGCTAGCTCTCTGTGATCTCTGCATGCCCCGTGAAATTTTTACCCGGTTAAATTTGGACACTATTTAACTGGGGCGCAGCAAAGGTTATGGATATAACCTATTTCACTGGGGTGACTCTGTGGTGAATAATTTTTATGTGAGAGGTATCATTAAGATTTGAAGCTAAACAAAGACGGTACAGGGCTAGCTGGCAGTTAAGACTGGAAGGCGAACAGGCTGGAGAGAGTTTAAAGAAAAACACTGTTTTATTAGGGCAGTGGATTATGTACTTACTTAAAATTCGAAAATCAAATAATTTGCTTTATTGAAATGTCTCTCAAGCTATACAAAATCGCTTTCACCTGATGCCTCATAACGGCAAAGGTAGTTTCCGCATCTATGATGTAATCTGATAGCCTTCTTTTTTCATCAATGGGCATTTGTGCTTTTAATCGTTTTTCGGCTTCTTCCTTAGAGAGCCCATCTCTTTGCATTACTCTTTTTATCTGCACATCCCTTGGTGTATACACTAACACCGTTTTATCAAAATCCCTGCCCATCCCTAGCTCAAATAAAAGAGGAAAGTCAACGATAACAACAGAGGACGGATTCTTATTCCTGATTTTTTCAACCAGCCTATCCCTTTCCTTTAATATCATGGGGTGCACAAAATCCTCTAATGCCTTCCTGCTCGTATCTTCAGAGAAAATTACCTTTCCAAGGGCAGCGCGATTTATTGACCCATCAGGGTTCAAAAAATTCGGGCCAAAATATTCGACTATTTTTCTCCATGCTGGTTTACCCGGCTCTACAACTGTGCGGGCAAGGAGATCAAAGTCAATAATATCCGCACCCTCATCTTTAAACATACCCGCAGCGGTGCTCTTTCCGCTCCCTATTCCGCCTGTTAGACCAACCAGTATCATGCACTAACCAACCCAAATCCCCTCATTATAATGTGCTGCCAGCAATTGCAAGACTATCTTGTTTTCAGCAAAACATACAATGCGCCGGCGCCTCCATCACAAGGCCTTGCCGTAACAAACGCCAGGACTATCTTTTTTAATAACCCCCTTTTGAACCAAGTAGGGAGCTCCTTTTTGATAGTAGGTTGATTATCAACCGAGCCCAAACCTCTTCCATGGATAATAAGCACACACCTCATCCCTTTATTGTGGCTTTTGACTATAAAATTGCTAACTGCCTCCTCTGCCTCGGACCTGGTTAATCCATGCAGATCAATATAATCCTGCACAGAAAATTCACCTCTCTTGAGTTTCTTCATAGTCCTGGGGCCTACACCTGAAGTTGTACCTTCCATGTATTCATCACTGAATGAGATATCCCAGGCCTCTGGTTCCTTAATCAGGGATTTAAAATATTCCTTTGTCTCCAACCTTAAATCAGGTCCAAGAATTTTCACCTTTTCTTTTTGTGCAGGCGTAAGTATTTTTTTCTTTTTATCTTTTAAAGGAGCTACACCCTTCATGGCCTCTTGAAAGATATATTCATCCTCATCTTCTTCGGGGATTATTTTCGGATTATCACTGACTATATTCTCCCCCTTTGATAAAAGAACCTTGTCATCTTTTAGCACGCCATCAAACGGCTTATTTACAAATTCTTTCTTCTTCTCAAATTTAGTCTTCAACCTTTTATGCCGTTTATTTTTTTTCTTATCTCTCATTTTAACCGTATAGAAGATTAAAAAAAGTAACTCAGCCACAAAAGGCAAATGAAAAAATTTCTAAAAATCGAAAGGCTTACATATAACTTCCCTTACCTTTAAATCAAAGAAATACTGTGTATGAGCAGGCCTCAGCAAAAGCGCTGTATCTACCCCTTTTACTGTTCCACCAACAGAGATAATATCTTCATCTATCCTTATTAATCCGGCATCTGCAGCCATCAATGCTATCTCAATAGCGACCTTCGTACCCTGCCCAAATGTTCTCAGTGTGTAGGCGATAATCTCATCTATCTGGTAAGAGCCTGTCTTATTTCTAACAGCCCTCCCTACCCCGGCAAATGCATGCTGTGCTGTAAAAACTACCGCCCCTCTCTTTGTAAGTATCATTCTGTCTCGATCACTTAATTCCTGAAAGCCTGGCTCCATAAATCCAGTGGCATGGGTTACTATGATAGTTGACAATTCATCTCCAAATATTTCTAATGCCTTGTATGCTGTATCACCACTGCGGCTTGAAACAAGCACGTTTTTCACCTTTAGTAGTCGTGCCCTCTCTCGTGTATATCTGAGGGTGGCCTCCGTGTTCTTTTCCCCTGGAGTCTCAAAATAATAGCTGTTCCCTGCCTGAGTTACAGACTCACCTCTTGGCTTAACCACCTGCTTCTCCACATCCCCTTTTTCCTCTCCAGTTAGAAACACCTTTAGGTATTCTTTACCTTTTTCAAGCATAAGCTCGTGTAGATTATTGAACCCCTCGGGCAATGGTATGATTTTCGCATTGGGGAGAATTTCCAATGCCCTTTTATGCGCCTCTTCCCTGCCCGCTGTATTTTTAAAGCAAATTTTCGTGTTTATA
>CAYMVB010000098.1:0-2422 GCA_964393665.1 uncultured Desulfobacteraceae bacterium
AGATGTGTATTTTTCTATTTACGGTAAGAATATCACGAAATTTTGCCTACTATAATGAGGCCTGTATACTATCAAAATGTAATCGATTAGACGAGTAGAGTTATGAAAGTAAATCCAGCTTTGATCGGTCCTTGTGGGCTTTACTGCAGCATCTGTGCCGTTTATATTGCACACCGGGATCACAATGATACGTTAAAAGAGCGGTTAGTGAATCTCTACAAAGGAGGAATATCTGGCAAAGGCACGCTTCCTGGTAGTGAAAATCTAACAAAAGAAGATATCAAATGCGATGGGTGTTTATCTGATAACGTTTTTATGTATTGTAAGCAGTGCGAGATAAGAGATTGCACAAGGGAAAAGGGCTACACCGGATGCTATCAATGCAGTGAGTTTCCTTGTAAGTATATTGAAGGTTTCCCCATGGCTGTCGGCAAAAAGGTCATTTTGCGGACTATTCCGTATTGGCGGGAAGTCGGCACGGAAAAATTTATTGAAGATGAAGAGGCCCGCTATGCATGTCCTGTATGCGGCAATAAGGTTTTTCGGGGTGTTGTCAAATGCAATCAGTGTGGAACGAAGTTGGATCTGGATTGATTTTTTTAAGAACCGTAAGAGCTCTATGTCTCTAGGAAGGTAATTTATGCTGATACTAAAGGATAAAAAAATGAATAAAAAAGGCATAAACCCCTTACTTCTTATAGGTATTATCGGTATTTTCACTATTGGCAGCAATTTTATTGTTCAGCTTTATAGGGCGTTTGGTGAAAACCGATATATATGGTGGACTGCGAGGACTATGCCCTTAAGAATTGATGAAACAAGAGATTCATTCAAGGTATCCATAAATGGCAAGGCCATGGAAAGGCATCTTTCTGAAGGCACTATTTTGGCCTTGGATGAAAATGGCAATTATAAACCCATTGTCAGTGGTGATGTGTCTGTTCGATTAAACAATTGGAACAGGGTAAGGGTATCTATTTTAATAAACGCTTTATTTACGGGTATTTTTTTTGGTGCAAGTATTACATTATTCATCATAGGACTGGTTCAGGTTTTGAACAAAAGAAATGATAAAATGGCTTAATTTTAGATATGCACCCTGTTAAAAATGAAATATTAGTAAGCCAGTTTTGAAAAGATGATTATTGTCTCCTTCGGGGGAATGGGAGAAAAACCCTCGCCTTTTAGGCGAAGACTTTAGTTTAATAATTTTTACTGGTTAAGGCACAAAGGGGCAAAGTGGCAAAGGCCGGTCTGCGTGCCTGCCTGAGCGAGAACGCTCGCAGACAGGCATCGCACAGGCAGGCACAAAGAAAAAAAAATGCGGCTCAAAAACTCTGTTCCTCTGTGCCTCTGTGCCTTTGACCCTCAAGCTATCGGCTTTAGCCGATAGTAGTTGACTTTATCTTTATGGACAGTGAAATTTGTATAATGTGAATGCCATGGAGTCAAAAAAATCAGAGGCTATTATTTTACGGACAAGGGATTTTGGGGAATCTGATCTTATAGTAACAGCATTTTCTAATCATTACGGAAACATAAAGGGTATAGCAAAGGGTGCAAGGAGGAGTTCTAAGAGATTTGTTAATTCTCTGAATATTTTTTCCCTTGTTAACTTGACATTTAAAGAGAAAAGTAACAGAGAACTTGTTTGGGTTGACGCATGCGACCTGGTGGATGGTTATCCGGGGATTAGATCCAATTACACAGTTCTTTCAAATGCAAGTTATATTGTTGAAATAACGGAAATCTTGTTTCCGGCAAATATTCAGAATATAGAATTGTTTAATTTGTTGAAATTTGCCTTGGGTGCACTTTCAGATAAGCAGGACCCTGAGAAAATACGTATCATTTTTCAAGCACAGGCCATGAGGATCGGGGGGTTTGGGATTAATTTGTCTACGTGCAATATTTGCGGGAGGTCTTACAAGGGGAAGGGCAGGGCTTTATTTGATCCCTCAGCTGGTTCACTGACATGTATGTCATGCGGAAAAGAGACTTCATTAATGCCGGGGCTTAATCCAGGTTCAGTCCATTTTCTTGAAATGATTCAGTCTCCAGAAATACCTTTGACTGATAAATTGCATTTAAAAGAGGATGTATTAGTAGAATTAAAAGAGGTATTGAGATTACATGTAGAACATCATTTAGGGAGACGTTTAAAATCCTCAAAATATATTTGAGTACTTATTTTGAATTTTTTAATAATGTCCCTCAGTAATTCTAAAAGATTTTTTGGACGGATAGAATTTTAAAGATATTGAGATAATTTTCTTTACCTAATATTTTTTTTAATATATTGTAACGATTGATAATTTTCATGAATTTTTTGAAAGGGGGAAAATACATTGAGAAAAGTAGCTATAGTTGGAACAGGACATACACCATTTACGTTTGCTACGGAAAAGACATCCATAGAACT
>CAYMVB010000099.1:0-2333 GCA_964393665.1 uncultured Desulfobacteraceae bacterium
TTATATTTTTAATCATTAGAGAGGTTATAGTATAGATATGAAAACCTTTGTTGCTAAAGAGCATGAGGTAGATAAAAAATGGTATTTGGTAGATGCCAATGAAAAGGTATTGGGAAGACTGGCCACTGAGATAGCTGTCATATTGAGGGGTAAAAATAAACCTATTTTTACGCCACACATGGATGCAGGTGATTATGTTGTAGTTGTTAATGCTGAGAAGATACACTTAACTGGCAATAAATTAGAAAAGAAGATTTATTATAGGCACAGCGGCTATCCCGGGGGGCTTAAAATGAAAACCGCCAAAGAGATGCTCGACGAAAAGCCGGAGAGGCTTTTAATGTTAGCCGTTAGAGGTATGCTCCCAAAGAATAGCCTTGGACGCAGGCAATTGACTAAACTCAAGATTTTTACTGGTCCAAACCATAACCATGAAGCACAAAAACCGGAAAAATTGGAGATTTAAATGGCTGAAGAAAGTTATTATGCTACAGGCAAGAGAAAGACTGCTATAGCAAGGGTCTGGATGAAGTTAGGAGACGGAAAGATAATGATAAATAAGGTGCCAATCGATGACTATATAGATACGGACGTAGCAAAGATGATTGTGGCTCAGCCATTGGAACTAACTAACACCATTGGAAGGTATAATATTTCAGTAAATGTTAAAGGCGGAGGATTTTCCGGACAAATTTTGGCTATCAAGCATGGCATAAGTAAGGCCCTCCTCAAGATTAGCCCCGAATTCAGGGACCCTTTAAAGAAGGCAGGGTTCATTACAAGAGATTCACGGATAAAAGAGCGGAAAAAATATGGGCAACGCTCTGCAAGGGCTCGGTTCCAATATTCCAAGAGATAATATAAAAAGGAATAAATATTTTCTATGGTCAAGGAAGGCTTTTAGCCTTCCTTTTTTTTCGATTTTTGGGCACTGCCGGAACATAATCTATCTTGAAAGGTTTAGGTGATGGAAGATAAAACAGAAAAAAATATTAGGCTAACCATTGCCTATGATGGAACTGGCTATTATGGCTGGCAGCGTCAGCCTGATAAGAAGACAATACAAGGGGTTATGGAGGAAAAAATCGGCATAATGGTTGGCGATAAGGTTTTACTTATTGCATCAGGACGTACAGATGCTGGTGTACACGCCCTTAATCAGGTAGCTAATTTTAAGGTTTGCTCAAATATTACCCCATATTCTTTTCTTAAGGGACTTAACTCCCTGCTGCCCGACAGCATTTTGATTAAAGAGGCAAGATATATGCCTGCTACATTTCATTCGAGATATGATGCAAAGAGCAAGGTTTATGAATATATAGTTTACAGTGATAAACTTGAATCCCCATTTTTCAGACATTATGCGTGGCATATTTCTCGTTACCTTGATTTAGAACCAATGAAAGAATGTATGGAGATTATTCGTGGAATCCATGATTTTTCCGTTTTTTGTTCAGACGGTGACAATAAAAACGATAATATTAGAACTGTGATTAATGCAGAAATTATACCTCGCGGGCCTCATTGGTTATATTTTGTCTTTGAGGCTGATGGTTTCTTAAGACATATGGTCAGAAATATTATGGGAGCAATCATAATGGCGGGTTTATCCGAGATACGTGTTGATTATTTTAAAGACATATTGGAATCTAAATACAGAAGGAAGGCCGGCATAAAGGCGCCTCCGGGTGGTCTTTATTTAAAGCGCGTAAAATATTAATGATATTAAGGCGGGATACCTTGAAAATAAAACTTCTTTCTTTAAAGCCCAGGCATGAAATTTATGTTTTAAAAGTACTATATTGCGCTTATCTTTTCTTATTATCACACTAATTTCCAGTCGTCTAACTACACAATTATATAAAGTCAGTCAGCGTTACAATACTTATTATATAATCTAGATGCATTTAAATTGGCAGACTGAATGAGCTAAGGGTGATTTGGCTATTGAAAAATGGAAAGGGATTTACCAAAATTAATTGTAATAAGCGGGCCTACATGTTCAGGGAAGAGTAAACTTGCTGTTGACCTGGCCCTTGAGGTCGGCGGAGAAATAATTAACGCCGATTCTATGCAGGTATATAGGGGAATGGATGTAGGGACTGCGAAACTCCCTGTAGAGGATAGAAAAGGTATAAAACACCACCTTATTGATATACTGGAGCCTGATCAGGAATTTAATGCTGCCCTTTTTTTGTCTTATGTGCTTCCTGTAATCCAAGATCTTCAGCAAAAGGATATACCTATTATTGTAGTCGGCGGCACAGGGCTTTACCTGAGGGCGCTTTTGGGGGGTCTTTTTGAATGCCCTCCAAGCGATTTTGAGGTCAGGC
>CAYMVB010000100.1:0-9885 GCA_964393665.1 uncultured Desulfobacteraceae bacterium
AGGTTGATCATTGTAAGGATAGATAATTATTTCAAATTTCAAGCAGTTGGCGAAATCCCCTGCCGGAACCGATATATCTTCCAAACCTACAAGCGTAATCTTATACCTAAGGTCTTCTGCTCCCTCACCCTCTAAATGTATTACCCCTTCTTTTTTATCACCAATCTTACAAAATGAATCTGCAAATAGAACCGGGTCGGAAAATCTCAGGCTAGATACGTAATTCTCATTAAAATTCATATACATAAAGCCATGGATCCTCCAGCCACTGGCATCATTCGTCCAATAGTACAACCCCGGGTACAAAGTATCGACCATTCCTGCAGTCTTTATACCATTGATCTCTATCTCCCTTTGAGAGGTAAACATGGTCCATTTATCCGTTTCCCAGCTTCCATCAAGAGGAAAATAATCTGCCATTTTGTATTCACCATCAGCTCCCCAATTCACAAGCCCCAAGGCAACTCTAAGTATCACCAGGGCATCACCCACATTGATAGTACCATCAGGATTGGGTTTATTCTCTGTATCTAAAGGAGCTACATCCCCGTGAGCTATGTCCTCCTGCGTTGGTGTCTCAAGGCCTAAGGCAAAACGCAGGGCTACCAGCGCATCGCCCACGGTAACTAGCCCGTCTCTGTTCCCAAGGGGTGCCACATCACCATATGCGGTAAACGAAAAGACCTTTAAAGGCCCGCCAAATATAAATGTCATGGCAATAAATAGAATATAAATATGTTTTTGCATTTTTATTATCTACCTCTTTTGACCCTTTCCGATCCCTGCATCCTATAAAGAGCACCCTCTCCTTGAACCCTAAAGTCAACAATACTTTAACGTTAACACAGTAACACATTAAAAAATTAAGTATTTTTCATGTACAGTGGTTAAGGCATCAATTTTTTAATGCTTCAAATTATTTGTATGGATCGTTAAGGTCTTAATAACGTATAAACGATCTTAATCACTCCCACCTATCTCCCCTTTTCTTTAAATCAATGTATTCAACCCTTCCCCGTTCACTAATGAAAAAACTAAGAAGCCAGCTAACTGCGCTTATAATAAGCGAGCCAAAAACGGCGGACCAAAAACCATATACCTCAAAACCTTCTATAACCCCTGAGACCATCTTAAGCAAGACGGCGTTTATGATAAATGTAAAAAGGCCTAAGGTCAAAATATTGAGAGGCAGCGTAATAATGATCAAAATTGGTCGAAAAAAAGAATTAAGAATGCCTAAAATGGCCGCTGCAAATAACGCACTGAAAAATCCTTCTACGTGTATACCCTTTATGAGGTAAGAAGCAACGGTAATAGCCGCTGTCAATATTACCCAGCGGATAATAATTCCCTTCATTGTTAATCCTCCCTTCAATGCCTTTTTTCTGGTTAATGCGCAGGGTTAAATCCCGCAGGGTTAAATCCCGCAGGCCTAAAAGCTGTAAATAGCCTTTTGACTTATACAAATTTTAACAAAATTCTGCTAGGTTAATACATAACTGATATGAAAAGCGCCTTATACACTCTATATTATAGGTAGTATAAACCTTTTCTATATAGTACCAAAGCCTTACAAATTGTCTTCATAAGAACTCACGAATCTTTTTCGAGCTTGCACGTTCTTGTTTCTCGGAAAAAAGCGGATCCCGTCTGCGGGGTTGAAGCGAAATGGAAATCCCGATTATGGAGGCGGAGCGAAGCGGCCTCCGGTTTGACTCCGTCCTGGAGAGGGAAGCCTGCGGCTCGAAAAGAGACCCCGAAGACGGGGCACGGCATCCTAGTTAAAAAAACATGTACGCCCTGATTTATGAAATCAGCTTCCAGATTCCCATGGTTTGCCCAAGCTTTTTATTATGTTAACGAAGTTTTTTAAACGCCTCTGCCTCTGCTGATAACTCATCAAGAAGGGTTTTAAGTGGCCAGGTTTCAGATATTGGGGTCAAGCTGGCCCAAAGCTGTGATGGCAAACCAGCATATTTGTATGCTGTCATTAATTTTTGAAGTTCCTGTTGCGTTAAACCTGACATAATAATAGCCCTCTTCATATTTGAAGATTCACCGAGGCCATATTTATCGGTTAACTTCATTATATCCTTAAGTGAGCTATTTAAATTACATTCTGTAGCGAAAATGGTTGGTATATTATCAGATTTAAGCTCTTGAATCAAAGAAAGTATTGAATTTTGCTCTGCTATAGGATATCCACAAACAATAATCTTCCGTGGCCCATACATGTGCTTTTTTGACTTTCCAACCTTTTTGAATGTTCCTTTATGGCTCATAATTCAAACTAATATTGTAATTTCAGCACCTTTTATCCACGTAAAAGTTTTCAATCATGGTCTTATTACTATAAGAAATTTCACGTATGTCTTATCCAGTATTAATATATATCTCTCAAGTAACTAAGGATTGATTCTTTCAAGTATTTGACCAGACGCATTTAATATGTATATTTTAAAGCCATTGGAAACAGCCTCTTTTTTCAGCTCTTCATACAGTATTGCCTGGACTTCATATTTATGTCCCTTTTCAAGTGTAAGGATGTTTAGGCAGTCTGAGGCATCATCCTTGTTTAAAAATGTTAATATAAAGGACACATCATCTTGTTTATCAGTCTGCCCTAAAAAATGCTCATTACCTTCAGGGTCCTGCACTATAACCCAAACCCATTGGTCTTTTTTAATAGCTTCCCCCATTACATACCCCCGTCTTATCGGATAATAAAAAACGTCAGACAGCCCTAATCAATAATTCAAAAACCCTCATGAAAGCCAAGGATTTGTCCGTATCTCATCCTGAATTGTAGAATGAGGCCTCATGCCATAATCGTGCCCCGGCCACACAATTGTCTCGCCAGGCAGGGTAAGCAACCTGGTCCTTATTGATTTCATAAACTGTTCCGTCGATGCACCTGGCAGGTCCGTTCTTCCAATTGCACCGACAAAAAGTGTGTCGCCTGAAAAAAGGTTTCCCTCTCCAAGCAAACATATCCCTCCGGGGCTATGGCCTGGTGTATGAATGACACTAAGAGAAACGTCCCCAATCGTAATAGAATCCCCATCCTTTACCCTTATATCAGCCGGCGGTGAGGGCATGAAACCCCACTGTCGGGCAATCTCTTTCCCATGAGCACTATTAAACATCTGCTCATCGAGTTCGTGGATGACTATCTTTGCACCTGTAAGGGCCTTCATCTTAAAATTGCCACATGTATGGTCAGGGTGACCGTGGGTATTAACGATATATTTTAGGTTAAGACCCCTTTCCTTTAATCTTAAAACAATAGTATCTTCATCTCCTGCCGGATCAATTACAAGGGCTTCCTTTGTATTCGGGCATGAGACTATATAACAAAATACCTCCATAAACCCTACTTTCATCTGTTCAATATCCATCAATATTTCCTCGCATCTTTCATATGTTAACCCTTTAATCTTTTAAAAACGCTCATTTTAGCGCAAGCTGTAAAATATAATTTTATCTGCTTTTAAAAGATAATGTCTTCGTAAAATCTTTTCCCTTTAGGAAAAACATGATAGGCTTTTAGATAGAATATTTATGGAATAATCATATATATTCGATCATACCCGTTCAATAATGATAAAAATCGTATATGTTTAAATATAACGCATAAACCAGTCTCGCGTCAATACTGTAGCCTAAAAAACCTGGTGTAATAGTTTCATTATCCTCCCTGACTGCCTTACATCTTTAACGAGTTTTCTTACATCTTGACCCCATACCATGACTTCTTGTATACTGCCTTTAAATTTTTGAACTCCACTTGTTACTCTTCCAGTAGATAACCTGGGAATCTAAAATCTAGTAAGGAAATGTTCGATTCTGTATATAGGGATAAAAAAGTGAAAAGACCGATTGTAAACAAGGTCCTGAGACCATTTGGGACAACTATCTTTACAGAGATAAATGCCATAGCAAAAACGTTTCATGCAGTTAACCTTTCGCAGGGAGCACCTGACTTTGATGGGCCTGATTATATTAAAGAAAAGGCAGCAGAGTGTATCATCAGAGGGCCTAACCAATATATCGCCTCTGAGGGTATAGTTGAGCTACGTCGAGCAATAGCCCATAAAATGAAACGTTTTTACGACGTTGATGTAGATATTGAAAAGGAAATAACTATAACCTCAGGGGCTACAGAGGGTTTATACGCAACAATGATGGGTATATTGGAGCCTGGTGATGAGGTCATATTACTTGAGCCATTTTACGATACATATCCGCCAGTGGCTGCCTTGGCAAATGCAGATGTTCGCTATATAACCCTTAAAGGCCCTGAGTTTGAACTGCCTGAAAAAGAATTAGCGGCAGCCTTTAGCCCAAAAACCAGGGCTATCGTAATAAATAACCCGCAAAACCCTTGTGGAAAAGTCTTTACACGGGAGGAACTTACCTATATTGGGTTGTTATGCGAAAAATATGACGCCTTTGCTGTAGGAGACGAGGTTTATGAACACCTAGTCTTTGATGGAAAAAAACATGTAACCCTTATGAGTATACCCGAGCTAAGGGAAAGGGCATTTGTCATTTCATCCACTGCAAAAACCTTTTCTATGACTGGCTGGAAAATAGGGTATGTTTTAGCATCTCCTGAACTAACAAAGGCTGTACGCATGAGCCATCAATTCATAACATTCTGTGGGCAGTCAGCACTGCAGGAGGCAATGGCATGTGCGATTGATCTTCCAGATACCTTTTATACAGAACTCCGGGACACATACAATAGAAAAAGATTGTTTTTATTCGAGGGGTTGAAAGAAGCAGGGTTTAATGTTTATCTTCCAGAAGGTGCATATTATGTCATGGCAGATATTAGACCCTTAGGTTTCGATGAAGATAACACTTTTTGCCGCATGCTGCCTGAAAAGGCCGGCGTTGCAGCCATTCCTGCATCCTATTTCTGGAAAGACAGAAAGATGGGAAAGGAGTATGTACGATTTTGTTTTTGTAAAAAGGATGAAACACTGGAGGAGGGAATCCTCCACCTAAAGAGGTTTTTTACATGAAGATAGCTGCGCTTCAGATGGATATAGCATGGCATAACAGACAGGCCAACTACGATAAGGTGAGGAAATTTGTCAAAAAGGCAAAAAATGCTGGCTCTGACGTATTAATCTTGCCAGAGATGTTTTCTACGGGCTTTTCCATTGATACCTCCGTTACGGTTGAATCACTCAACGGGGATACACCTGAATTTTTACGGTCAATAGCCCTTGAAAACAGCATACATGTGATTGGCGGAATTGTACTTAGCCGTTATAGCGGAGGCCCGCAAAATGTCTCCCTTGCCATTGATCGCAAAGGTAACGATGTTTCCCTTTATGCCAAAACTCACCTTATATCCATATTAGATGAAGATAAGAGTTACGAATCAGGCGAAAGACCAGTAACATTTAATTTGGATGGAATTTCTATGGCATGCTTTATATGCTATGATCTTCGATTCCCTGAGCTTTTTAGGGCAGTAGCAAATACGTGTATGCTAATAATTGTGATTGCATCCTGGCCTGATGCAAGGCAGGGTCATTGGGAAACATTACTGAAAGCGCGCGCTATAGAGAATCAATGCTATGTTATAGGTGTTAATCGGGTGGGTGAAGGAGGCGGCTATTCCTTTATCGGCGGCTCTGCTATAATAGATCCATCTGGTGAAACTATAGCCGAGGGCAGAGAAAAAGAGACCTTACTTGTGGCAGAAATTGACCCGGAAAAGGTCAGGGAAATTCGCTCAACATACCCTTTTTTAAAGGATCTAAGGCAATTTTAGGCACGAGGAACAATTTTTTTGCATGTGAATACAATGAATGAAGAATTTTTTCTTATAACATGCCCTCATTGCGGCGCAAAAAACAGGGTGCCAAAGAGCAGGATTAATGACAGGCCTGTATGTGGAAAATGTAAGGCCCCGCTTAAAATATCTACAACTCATGACCGCCCCATAACATTGACAGAGGCGACATTCCGTGCAGAGGTCGTATCATTTCCAGGTGTCGTCTTAATAGATTGCTGGGCACCATGGTGCGGTCCCTGTCACATGGTTTCCCCCATAGTGGAACAAATCGCGTCTGAATATGCGGGCAGGTTAAAGGTTGGAAAAATAAATATAGACCAAAACCCGACCATTGCATCGCAGTTTCAAATACAAAGCATACCAACACTACTCCTATTCAAAAAAGGGAAACTCGTTGACCGATTAATAGGTGCCCTGCCTAAAAACGAGATTGAAAAACGCCTGATACCTATCCTTTAAATCCAGCGCTTATTATATGTCATTCACCAACATGAAAACTTCCAGCATAGGCACAAAGGCAGTTCTATTCATAGCGATATTATTTTTTACATCATATTTCTTCGAACGAGAATACCCACTCATAAAACCGCTAAAAGTCATATTATTGGGGGGATTCATCGGTGGACTTACCAATGCTATAGCCATAAAAATGCTTTTCCGGAAATATTGGTATTTTCCTGGCTCAGGGATTATCCTTAAAAACAGAATACAAATAATCAACTCCCTGGCCGAAAGCATAGAAACTCATATCTTAAATATAGAATTAGTACAAGAAAAATTAAAAAATTTAATTGATAGGGTAAATACCGATAAAATTAAAAATACCCTTAATATGGTGATAGATGAATTCAGGGATGACATCCTTCAGCATATAAACTCCAGAGCAATTCACGCCAAGGTCGTCGCCATATTAAAAGAAAATCTTGGAACAACCGGTAAGATCCTGAATTTCACTGGAATTAAAGATTACGATACCCTGGCCCATCAAATTCTTGATTATTTTGATAATTATATAGAAACATTTATAATTACTGATTCTATGATAGGTAATGCTATGGAAAAGACAGGATCATTAGAGGATTTTTTTCTAAAAAAAGATAACCGATTGCTTATAAAACACTATAACACTCACGAGCCATTAGCCTTTCTCTTATTAAAAAACTTCAATGCCAAACAAACAGTGATCAATAAATTATCTCAATATCCGGCCGATAAAATAAGGGATATCATAGAGGCAAACATGAAGGAGCACTTAAGCTGGTTAGAAATTTTTGGGATCTTACTCGGTATGGGTTTTTCAGCCTTATTTCTTCTTCTCCCATAAAAAAGCATATAAAAGCTCGAGGAATCAGGCCTTAAACCCAAATTATGCAGTAGTCATTGTCACAAGAGATGAAAAACCTCAGCGAAATGAGACGTTGCAGGGTCGGAAAAAATTTATGAGCGCGAATGAAGGCAATTTTCAAAGTTCTCATAAATTAAATAAACGTGATTAAGGTTAAATTCTTATGGTAGAATAGTAGATAATGGTAATTTTTATAAAAAAGCCTTTCGTAATAAGCTAAAAAAATGTAAAATTACCTTGAATTTTTTTCATAAAACAGTCAATTTTTTCTCTTGACAAGTGGGCACAACATATAAAAAATGAGCAAATTTTCCGAAAAAAGGAATGAGGACAAAGAAAGGTCAAGGAAGAAGGAGTTCTGGAAAAGACTTAGAGGCTTAGGAGTAACGTTAGGGGTAATCGTAGGATCTATCATTATAGGTAAAAAAATAAGATAAAAAAACTTCCAAACCCTACTTTCTTCTTTAAAGGCGCTATTAAAATACTTTTAATGTATCTTTTAAGCATACCCTTTGAAAATTTAAACCCTGGTGTATAAGCCCGTGTCAGACCAAAAAATATTTAGCCTTAGACTGAATGGTACATTTGCATTCATTCAGGAATATTTTAAACACCCCCTCCAAATCGCATCTATTATACCAAGCTCCCGTTTCCTTGAGCGGCGAATCGTAATTGCCTCCGGAGTCTCTTCCTCTCATAGTATAGTTGAATTAGGACCAGGAACAGGAGGAACAACGCGTGCGTTACTGAATGCCATGCCGCATGAGGCAAAACTTCTATGCATTGAGATGAATCTCCATTTCTATAAATTAGTTAGCAGTATTAAGGATGCTCGACTTATAGTCCATTTAGGTAATGCCTGTAGTCTAAAAGAGATTATTTCAGGCTATAACTTAGATGCGCCAAAGGTAGTAATATCTGGCATCCCTTTTTCTACAATGACCGCTGCCGTTGGATCACAAATTATAGATGCGATCTCATCTTCACTTGCCCCGAACGGACGCTTTGTGGCATACCAGTTTAGCAGTAAAGTCTCGATCTTGTGCAGGCCTTTTTTAGGATCAGCTCAGACGGAGATGGAGTTGCTCAACATACCGCCTATGCGCATTTACCAGTGGGAAAAGAACGGTAACTAATACCAAGTCTTCGGCGTAAATAGGCCCCAGGTTTATTTATAGATGCCCGTCTCTATATTTTAATCCCCATTTTTTTAAAACGTATATACCGTAAAATCAGCCACCACCTTTTTAACCCCTGCAATTATTCACCTGCCATCTTCACATTGAATTAGGCCGGGTTCTTTAAAAATAATCTACTCGAAGCGCGTCAAAGCAGGCTTTCCTAAAGGAAAAACATTAAAGCCTATCTCAAACAATCTCTCATGATCCAGGATATTTCTTCCATCAAATATAAAGGCCGGTTTAACCATGTTCTGATAAATTCTTTCAAAATCAAGACTTGCATATAACTCCCACTCTGTCACAACAGCAATAGCATCGCAGTTGGCAGATGCCTCATAGGGATCCTCAATATAGGATATGTTTCCCTCTAACTCTTTAAGGTCTTTCATTGCATTAGGCAGGGCCTTTGGGTCGGTAATAACCAGCTCGACCTTTTCCTCTATCAATCTCTTAGATATATATATGGCCGGACTTTCCCTCGTATCTCCGGTATTTGCCTTAAAGGAAAAGCCAAAAAGGCACAGCCTTTTCCCTGCAAGGGTATTGAACATAGCGCCTAATATCGTTAAAACAAATCGCCTCATCTGGTAGTCATTAATTCTTACTACGCTCTCCCAATAATCAGCTATCTCTACCAGGCCATAATACCTGCATAAATAAACAAGATTTAAAATATCCTTCTTGAAGCATGACCCCCCAAACCCAATGCTTGCATTTAAAAATTTTGGCCCCAATCTGCTGTCCATTCCAACTGCTTTTGCCACCTCAGTAATATCAGCGCCAGATTTCTCGCAGAATGCGGTAAAGGAATTTATAGAGGTTATTCTTTGCGCCAAAAAGGCATTTGAAACCAGCTTCGACAGTTCGCTGCTCCATATGTTAGAGGTAACTATAAGCTCCCTGGGAACCCAGTTGGCGTATATATCGATTAGCTCATCCCTGGCCTTCAATCCACTCTCTGTCATCCTTGAACCAATAAGCACCCGGTCAGGAAATTCTAAATCTTTAATAGCTGTACCTTCCGCTAAAAATTCCGGGTTGGAGAGAATATCGAACTGAACATGGCTGCTGTTTGACGTAAGGATTCTTTCCATTGCCTGGGCAGTCTTAACAGGAAAGGTGCTTTTCTCAACTATTATTTTATACGAATCAGATACGTCTCTTATCTGCCTCGCTGTCTTTTCCCAATACTGAAGATCCGCTGCCATGCCTAACCCCACCCCGTAATCCTTAACGGGCGTATTTACGCTAACAAATACAATTTCCGCCTCTCTTATAGCCTTTTCTATCTCATCGCTAAAAAATAAATTCCTGTCCCGTATCTTCTTTACAATTTCATCTAAACCGGGTTCGTATATAGGCAAATCATCTGAATTCCATCGTTTAATACGCTCTTCATCTATATCAACAACGGTAACCTTGTATTGTGGGCATTTGTAGGCAATAATGGCCATGGTTGGCCCCCCTACATAACCAGCTCCAATGCATAAAATGTTTTTTTTAAATTTCATTCGGTATGCTCCTCGGGAAATTTGAACCAAAAT
>CAYMVB010000101.1:0-3039 GCA_964393665.1 uncultured Desulfobacteraceae bacterium
GGGAGTGGTTCAATTGGGGTGCCGGTCGCAATGGAGTTTGCCAGGAACAAGCAATCAGTTTTGGTTATTGACTCCTTAGCTTCTCCTGGCCAGGGTCAAGATAAAAAGGCTATTGGAGGAATTCGTGCTACCCATTCAGATAAAGGAAAAATAGTAACCTCTAAGAGGAGCATAGAGATTTTTTCGAATTGGAAAGAGCTATACGGTGACGATATCCAGTGGAAGTCTAATGGGTATTCATTCCCTGCCTATACAGAAAAAGACGAGGATGTATTGAAGGATCTACTAAAGATTCAGCAAAATTTTAGCCTAAACATCACATGGGTGTCTCCGGAAGAGTATAGGGAACTGAACCCTGGAATTACTATGGATGGATTGAGAGGCAGCACGTATTCACCGCAAGACGGCTCTGCATCACCCTTGTTATTCACCCAGTCATCATATTTTAAGGCAAATGAATATGGCGCAGAGTTCAAATTCAAGGAGACAGTTGTAGGGTTTGAGATAGATGGCGGCAAGATAATTTCTGTTAAGACCAATAAAGGGATATATTACCCGGCAAATGTTCTAAACACAGCAGGGGCCTATGCTAAGGATGTCTCTCTTCTGGCAGGTATTGATATACCAGTGAACCCTGATTCCCATGAGGCGGGAATTTCCGAACCTATGAATCCTTTTATGGGCCCTATGGTTGTTGATATGCGTGAGGAACCCGGATCCAAAAATTTCTACTTTTATCAGAATGCTGAAGGGCAGGTGGTTTTTTGCCTAACACCTAACCCTCCTGTATGGGGCATAAAAGATAAGTCTACCTCTTCCTTCCTACCAATGATCGCGAAAAGAATGATTAATATTATGCCTGTTTTGAAAAACCTGAAGGTCCGTCGCACGTGGCGTGGTCAATACCCAATGACTCCAGACGGTTTTCCGATCGTAGGAAAAATGCATGAGTTAGATAACTTTTACCAGGCTGTCGGCATGTGCGGCCAAGGCTTTATGCTTGGACCTGGCATGGCGGAATTAATTTATAGGCTACTTACTAAAAGCTATCATTCAGATGATAGGGAAATATTGAAAAGCTTTGACCCGTATCGCGACTTTAAGAGCCAGGAAGTGTTTAAATAGGAATTCAAAATACCCTGAAATATAACCAGCAATAAGGGTATTTCATAGGCAATTTTTTATAAACTCTCACGGCATTACAATTATACTTAGTAAAGGTAAAGCGTAGCCCGGGAGGTAAACATTCAAGGCAGATAAATTAGATTAAACAAGCTTTGTATGTTTTAGCCCATATTCTCCCGCAGATAAAATATACAAGCCGGAAGAGTTAAACAGCTTCTATCTTCTCATAACCAGGTTGTTTTCTCCCATGAAGGAAACCGAGAGCCCCATAATACATCAAATCATTTGAGAGCTTTGAAGATTTCCTTCATTCGCGCTCCATGAAGTCAATTTCCCAATTTTTAGGGTTGTGCAAGGGGTCTCCATTTAGCCATAAATGAAAAAGCGACCTTACACCCCCTGCATTGATTTTCAGCGTGACCATTGGCATAAAAAAAGAGAGTAAAAAGAACGGTATGACGCAAAGATACGTATTGTAGCCCTAAACTCTCGCAGGGCTTCAAGAAACGCCCTGTGTAGATTACTGCCTTTTCAATATCTCGAAACACTACAATATACCCTGAAAAGTTTGCCGCACAAACAGGGCTATTGACAATTATTTAATTTTATCATATTTTATCTTCTTCCTTTTGCAAAAAAATAGAATTTTAACTATATTTTTATTTGTAAAAATTTTTTACCTTTAAGGATTACCCATCTCTTTTTGATTCTTTTGATATGAAAAACTAATATGAATACCAGTACTCAAAAGATACTATAGAGGATTAAAAGTGAAATATCTTTATATATTAATTATGCCTGTTCTTATTCCAGCCTTTTTGGCTGCAGGATGTGCCTTTACTGTAATAAAGGAAGAGGGATCAATTCAAGGACTTTCTGAAGAAACAAAAAGTAAAAGGCCTCGAGAGATTAAAATCAATAATGGCCTACCTAAGCTTGCCAACCGGCATCTTAGCGGCCTAAAGGCAGAAACTGTTAAGGATATAATGAATCTGCCTGATGAGCAGATAGATTTAGCTACTGCTATTTTTTTAATCTCTAGAAATGATTACAGAAACTTATTTAACCCCTATGTTTACATAGACATAGATAACTATACGCAAATAGTTGATAAAATAGCCCTGGATCTACTGAATAAAATAGGTGAGAAGGATGAGCCTAAAGAGGTAGTAAAGACTATAAGCGAATACATATCTAAAAATTTTTCAATCATGTCAGGCGAGGAAGACACCCGGCTGCAGTTTCTAAACTTCGTTCTCGATGAGAAAAAGGGTGGCTCTATAGGCTTGTCTCTTCTTTACCTTTCCATAGCGGAGAGAATAGGGCTCAAAGTATACGGCGTAAATGGGTATGACAAAATCTTTGTCCGCTACGAGGATTTCAATGAGACGATTACTATAGATATTCAGCACATAGATGAATTCTTAGGGGATAGTTTTTATAGAGAAGAATCCAACGTATCCGTTTCAGATAACTTTTTTCTACGAAATATGGGGAAGAGGGAGATAATTTCAAGCTTTATTGATTTTATTTCTTCCCTCTATGTTAACAAAAGGTGGTTTGATGATGCCATTTCAAACTCAAACCTGTCACTTGAGATTTCCCCTCAATTTTTTATTGCCTACAATACACGCGGCATTGCCTATAGGGAAAACGGTGAGATTGACAAGGCTATTGATGATTTTACCCAAGCAATAGAGATAAATCCCATGTATGCCAATGCCTACTATAACCGCGGCATTGCCTATAGAAAAAACGGTGAGATTGACAAGGCTATCCCTGATTTCACCAAGGCTATAGAAATAAATCCCATGTATCCTAATGCCTACTATAACCGCGGCATTCTCTATCGGGAGAAGGGTGAGCTTGAAAAGGCTGCATCTGATCTCGATAAGGCGAGAGAAATAAATATCT